>JBAWGU010000491.1:0-8410 GCA_049593215.1 Pyrinomonadaceae bacterium | reverse complement strand
GGTTGGAATGGAAAGAGGCTGGAACGGAAAGAGGTTTAAGCGAGAAGAGGATGGAACGGAAATAAGAGTGGCGGCCAGCAGTTTCAAAACTCTTAACTGCCAACCGCCACTCGTTTGTTCAAACGCTTCGTCTTACTCTGCGCCAGCTTAACGGCGTGAGCGAGCATGTGCGCGCCTGGAAGTCTTTTGCGAACTGGTCATAGATTTTTCTAACGTCGCCAATCTTAATTCCAGTGCGCTCAACTTCGCGTTCTGCGCTTTGAGTTCCGAGACCTGTTGTTGAAGCGTGGCGTTCTCGCGTTGCAAGCTGGCCGTGCGCTGCTCAAGAGCTTTGACCGCAGCGAGGCTCACGCCCGCGAGGTCCTGCACGCCGATTGAAGTGTTGCCCGTGCCGAGACCGAAAGCCGCGTAGAAGTCTTCAGCCATTGGTCCAAGGTGGCGCACCTGCTGACCTTCGGAGATGTAGTTCCAAGTGGTCACAGGAATTTTGTTAAGACGCGAGAGCAGGTCTTCACCGTTGACCGACATGAAGTTCTGCTTCGTGTAGCGGCTCGATGTGCAGTTGAAGACGCCGCTTCCCGCGGGAAGATTACAACCGGTCGTTCCCGTCAGGTTTGTGCGGAAGCGGAAGCCGCCCGTCGCACGCGCCGCAAACTCGTTGTTCGCAGTGTTCCTGAAAGTGTCTGCGGAGGCCGTTGCCGAGCCGTCGCTCCAGATGAACGTGCCGCTAAAGCCGTTGTTCGAGGCGAATTTGCCCATCGCAGTCGTGTGGTCCTGATCAGCCGTCACGTTGTAGCCGATGGCGACTGCTGCGAGACCGCGAAGGTTGAAGCTGTCGGGGTCGCACTTGCCGTTGATGTAGGGGCCGCCTGACTTGGCGTTGTTGCCGAGCGCGACGCCGTAGGTGTCACAGACGCGGTTGCCTGCGCCTGCCGAGAAACCAGCCGCACCCTTCACCTGATTGCCGCTACCGAAGACGATGCTCGAAGTGCTTTCGGCAGAGTTGGTGTCACCGAAGGCGAGCGCGTAGAGGCCGATGGCGGTTGAGTTGCTGCCGCCTGCCCAAGAGAAGAAGCCGACGTTCGCGTCGTCCCATTCGTTGTCGGCATAGCCGGAGCGGAACGCGCCCTTGTAGCTGTCCCAAGAGGTGCGGTAGCCCTTGCCCTGCCATGGGGAGACGCCGATGCCGAGGTTGCCTGTCGCAACGAAGCTGCCGTTCTGGAAAACTTTGAACCAGGCGGGCGTGTGGCCGCCGGGGCCGGAGCAGCAGGTAGAGCCGCCGCGCAGGTTAATCATCGCCGCCGTGCCGTTGGCGTCGCCGACTGAAAGCTGCTCTGCGCCGGGGACGAATTTAACTGTGGTCGAATCAACGTAAGCTTTGTTGGCAGCATCGCCAGCGCTGACGGGGTTGGCGACGTTGACAATGTTCGTGCCGTTCATTGAAAGGCCGTTGAAGGTGTTCTGGCCCGTCCAATTGTTCTGGCCGCTCACTCGCGCCAGATTCGGCGAGACGCGGTTATCGTTGATGACTCCAGCCGTCGCCGGGTCGTTGATAGCAGTGACGATGCTGCTGCCTGAAGGAGCAGAGCCGCCGCCCGCGCTCGCTGTGGTCATCACTGAGCCATCCGCGAAGACAATGCCGTTGCCCGCGCCGCTCACTTTGATGTTGCCAGCGACTTCAAGCTTTTGCGTCGGCGTGGTCGTTCCGATTCCAACGTTGCCTTTGTGATAGGTGTTGAAGCCCGTGTTGTCGTAAATCGAATAATTGCCCGCAGGAACATTCAAGCTGCCCATCAGCAGGTGCGTGTTATTGGTTGCCCCGAGGTTCCCGCCCTTTCCCGTTGCAATGCCTGCGTAAGATGTGACGCTGCCCGCGCCCTGCTTTTCGTCCAGGAAGATTCCGAACTGGTTCGGAACGGTCACGCCTGCGTTAATCGTCGGCAGAGCGTAGACGAGTATGGAGTTGAAGCTGGGGCTTGCCGTTTGCACGGGAGCGATTTGGAAAGACCTGTCAAACTGGGTGCCATTGAGATTGTTTCCAAGAAGCAAGCCTGTGGTCGTTCCATAGCCCGCGAACGCGCCAACATGCAGGAGCGAAGACGGATTATTTGTGCCGATGCCGATGTTGCCGTTCGCTTCCGTAATCTGAGAATTGCCGAGTGTGCCAGCGTTGTCCGTCCACTTGGCTAACTGGTTCGTCGTTCCCGTGCCTGCAATGTTAATCCCGTTAGTGCCGTTGCTGTTTGAAGAGACAATGCCGACGCCGCCGACAGTAGTCTTCGTCGCGCTTGTGAGCACAGTGCCATCGTCAAAGCGTATGCCGCCGCGAGCGCGAATCTCGCCCGCCACGTCGAGCATCGCTTCGGGCCTGTCTGTGCCGATACCGACGCGGCCATCGGGCGTGACTCTCATCTGCTCTTTGTCCTGCCCCGCGAGCACATCGCCCGTGCGGAAGGTGAGCGCGCCGCTCGTGCTTGTGACCTGACCGTTCTGCCCGTCGTGAGCCGTGACGGTGACCGAGCGCGTCTTGCCTTCGCCGAGAACTGTGACCGAATTATCGCCTTCAGCCTGCTCAACCTTCTGCGACTGGCGGCTCGCCGTGAGAGCATTGGACTGCGCGGCGGTCACATCTTCCTTGCTCGAACGCTTGAGCGTGAGTTTGCCCGACTGCACGTTGATGATGCCTGTGCGCTGGCGATTCTTGCCCTGAAAATCTTTGACCGTGACGACGCTCATGTAAGAGCCGTCGGCGAGGGGCTGCTGAACGTCTGAGAGCTTCCAATCAAGGACGCTCCCCTGCCGCGCGCCCGAATCGTAAACCTGCTCGCCCGCCGCGTTATAAATGATGACGCGCATCTGAAAAGCCTCTGCGGGAGAAGCGAAGCGCACGCCCGACGCGGTGACAGAGACGGTCACAGCCGGAGACGCGCTTGATTGCGTGCTCTGGCTGGCCGCGTCCTGTGCCTGCGCCGCGACGGCGAAGAAAAGAATCACTAAAAGGATGCTTA
Organism: Pyrinomonadaceae bacterium; assembly: GCA_049593215.1. GTDB lineage: Bacteria > Acidobacteriota > Blastocatellia > Pyrinomonadales > Pyrinomonadaceae > JBAWGU01. The sequence continues at coordinate 5,402 of JBAWGU010000491.1, read as the reverse complement.
AGAGTTTATGAGCTTGAGTTAGCATGATCGTTTTTCCCCTCTAATTCAAATGAGCCAGCAACAGTTTTTGTTGTGCCTTCACTTTGATAACGCGGAAAGGAGAGCGGCTTTGAATCATTGGATCTGAAAAATTATTTTGAGGCAGCAAAATTTAAGATTGAAGCGCGAGTAGTAGGTGGCCTTGCGCATAAAGTCAGCCTTGCCAGAAAAGTGCAAGTCTTACACTACATTTCGGGCAACGGGTGATTCTGCCCGAAAAGTAAGATTGGAGGTGTGCGATGAGTAACACCTCCAATCTCAATAAAGCTCGAAAGCCGTATAATGCTTTCGAGCATTTATGCAGCGTGGCTTTTCCTTATGACGCGACGGAGCGAGTAATGGCTTTCTTCAGCGCATACTTTGACGAGAGCGGGACACACGACTCTCGCATTCTAACTGTAGCGGGTTACGTCGCCACTGTTGAGCAGTGGGCGGAGTTTGCGCGTGAATGGAATGAGGTTCTTAAAAAAGAAGGCGTCAAGATTTTTCACATGAAAGATTTTGAGAATGGCTATGGCGAGTTCACAGAAGAAAAAGGATGGACTAAAGAGCGCAAGATAAATTTCCAAAACAGACTTATAGGAATCATCAAAAGGAGGGTAACTACCGGCGTTTACACTTCAGTGGATATTCTAGCCTATGAAGAGCTAATGACAGGATGGCGAAGAACGAAAAACGGCTCACCATACAATTTCTGTGTGACGGCTTGCATCGGACAGATAGGTTTGCTGTGGTCATATTTTAAGAGAGAAGAGCCTATAGCTTACGTCATAGAACACGGTGCTGGATATAACCACGAAGTTAGCGAGGCGTTCCGTTTAACTTTCGTTGATGAGCAAAGGCGACACATGTTCCGCCTTGGCTCACTCACTTTTGAGACAAAAGACAGAGCTGTCCAACTCCAAGCTGCCGATATGTTGGCCTATGAAGCTTGGAAAGATGATTGCAACTCTTACCTCTTACAGCCAAATGAGAGACGCAAGCGACGGGTTTCCATCGGAAAGTTGACACAAGCACCCCACATGCGGCTGTACTTCGGCAGAGCGGAGTTGGAAGAAGCCGCTAGGCTAGACGAGAGCGGCTATGTCAAGGAGTTCCCCGAAGTTGTCGTTTCTTTCACAAAGCCTGACATCAACGCTGTAACGTTTTCTGCTGACTCGTCTGAGTTAGAAGAGATGCTGGATGAGCTAATGAGGCTTATGGAACTTTCTCCGCAACTCATCTATCCGCTGATTGATACGTCTGCGAGCGTCTCTAAGCTCATCAGCATTGACACTGATAATGTGTCTGCAACCACGGCAGATAAGGTCAGGGTTCTTTTCAAGCCGACTGATTTTCTGTTGAGTCTCATGCCCACACTTCGGGCATCTGAGGGGCAAAGTGGCATTAGCGAATAAGTCAGCCATGGGTTTTAATCTGCCCAAAGTTAGGCTCAATACCTAGCTCGTAGATGGATTGTATAACACAGCAAAGGTTATGACAGAGAACTTTACAAAGCACTTCGTTAGTCTGAGCAATGGCTGTTTTGCTTCTCAACCTCTCTTAGAACATCGTCACGTCTGGTTCTTGGCCTTTCCAGCAACATAAACTGCTCGACACCTCGCGTTCTTTCTGTATAATGCGCGTGCGTTTTTGCTTTCATCCTTCATTAAAAATTTGCTTCGCGGTGCGGCAGGCGTTTATGATGCTTGCCAAACAGGAACATCAGGGGCGCGAAGTTTGCGCCGGACTGAGACGGAAGCGCGCGCAGTCTATTTAAGTTTCAGCTACGCCGTGTGTTGAAAAAGATTTCTCCCCTAAAGCATCAGTAGAAAAATTTGGAGGCAAAAGAGATGGCGGAACTGGCGGAGCACGCCGCCCCAGCCGCAGGCGAAAGAAAGGGTTTCGTTCGCGGGCTTGGCTTACTCGATTCAACCATGATTGTCGCCGGATCAATGATCGGGTCCGGCATCTTTATTGTCTCCGCTGACATCGGGCGGCAGGTCGGCTCGCCCGGATGGCTCCTTGTCGTCTGGATTGTCACGGGCCTCTTGACGGTGATGGCCGCGCTCTCTTACGGCGAGCTGGCGGCGATGATGCCGAAGGCCGGAGGGCAGTATGTCTATCTGCGCGAAGCCTTCTCGCCGCTCTGGGGATTCCTGTACGGCTGGACGCTCTTTCTGGTTATTCAAACCGGAACGATTGCGGCGGTGGCCGTCGGCTTCGCCAAATACTTAGGCGTGCTCTGGCCCACTATCTCCGAAAAAAATTACATCATCGCCCCCGTTCGCATCTCTTCAGGCTACGCCCTCTCTTTCTCGACCGCGCAACTCGTAGGCGTCCTGATGATCGCGCTCCTGACGTTTATGAACACGCGCGGGTTGAAACTCGGCAAGCTGGTGCAGAATGTTTTCACGACGGCGAAGACGGGAGCGTTGCTGGCCCTGATTATCCTCGGCGTGATTGTCGGTTTGTGGGGGCATAGCGCGGTGGCGAGCGCGAATTTCGGAAACCTCTGGACGCCGCGCGGCAGCCTGCAAGATGTCGGGCGTGGTTTGACTGCCGTCACCGCCTTCGGACTCTTCGTCGGCATCTGCGTCGCGCAGACCAATTCACTTTTCTCCGCAGATGCGTGGAACAACATCACGTTCACCGCAGGCGAAGTGAAGAATCCGAAACGCAACATCCCGCTCTCTCTGGCTCTCGGCACGTTCATCGTCATCGGCCTCTACCTGCTTGCCAACATCGCTTATCTCGTCACGCTCCCGCTTGAGACGATTCAAGCGGTTCCCAACGACCGCGTGGCGTCTGCGACGGCGGACGTTATCTTTCCCGGCTTCGGCGCGACGATTATGGCCGCAGCAATCATGGTCTCGACCTTTGGCTGCAACAACGGGCTGATCTTAGCGGGCGCGCGAGCTTACTACGCGATGGCGCGTGACGGACTCTTCTTCCGCTCATCTGGAGAATTAAACGATAAGCACGTTCCGGCATGGGGCCTTGTCATTCAAGGCATCTGGGCCGTGTTGCTGGTCCTGCCGCGCGTCGTCACGGGAACGGACAAGGCGACGGGCGCACCGACTTACGGCAGCCTTTATAATGACCTGCTCACTTATGTCATCTCTGCGGCGTTAATCTTCTACATACTGACGATCATCGGTATCTTTCTTCTGCGTAAGAAGCGACCCGACGCCGAGCGGCCTTATAAAGCGTTCGGGTATCCGCTCGTCCCCGTTCTCTACATCATCGGCGCATCTGTGATTCTGATAGTGCTCTTCATCTATCAAACAGCGACGACGTGGCCCGGTCTCATCATTGTCTTGACGGGCATCCCTGTCTATTTCATCTGGCGCAAGGTCGGTGTGCCACTGCCTGAGCAGGGTTCAATCTCTGAAGCGCAGGCGGAAGCCGAAGATGAGTATTGAGAACTAATATGATGTAGATATGCCACCCGCGAGCGCCGGAGGCGCGGCATATCAGTAGCCCACGACATGAGTCGTGGGTTTAAGTGCAAGTTAGATGACAAAGCCCTCGTTAGAGGGCGGCATAATCCCGATGCAGCGTTCCGTCAAGATTTATGTCGCTACTCCGTAGCTCAAAGGTTCTTTCGTGATTGATTCCCACGGCTCGCGCCGTGGGCTACTGATATTTCGCCACTCCGTGGCTGAAATACAGTTTCTTAATCATCGTTAGTTGAAAATTCTTGTCATGGTCAGAAAGTAAGACCTGCTTGAATTTCTTTGAAGTGTCAGAGTGTTAGTGTTACTTTCACCCCAAGCCTTTATTTAGAACTTAACGCTGTTAAGAGCAGTCTTCTGCTCTGCAAAACTCCTCGGAGGTTCAACGAATGGCTAGTAATCTCTTTCAAACAAAACCGCTCAAAATGTTGCTCGCAGAAATGGAGGGCGAGAACCGTCTGCATCGCGTGCTCGGGCCGGTGCAACTCTCAGCCCTCGGCGTGGGCGCGATTATCGGGACAGGCATTTTTATTTTAACGGGTGAAGCGGCGCATGATCGCACCGGCCCTGCGCTGATGCTTTCGTTCGTGGTCGCAGGACTCGCCTGCGTCTTCGCCGCGCTCTGCTACGCAGAGTTTGCCTCGATGGTTCCGGTGGCAGGCTCCGCCTACACTTACGCCTACGCCACGCTCGGTGAACTCTTCGCATGGATTATCGGCTGGGACCTCGTGCTCGAATACGCGGTCGGCTCGGCAACGGTGGCGCACGGGTGGTCTGCGCACTTTCAGGAGTTCATCCCTTTATTCGGTCTGGACAAATACTTGCCCGCTGTACTTGCTAAAGGGCCGTTCGATTATTGCGTCAACGCCGGAGGGGCGGGTTGCCCGCACGCCGGATTTGTCTCGACCGGGGCATACTTCGACCTGCCCGCAGTTCTCATCACGTTCATTCTCACCATTGTCCTCGTCAAGGGCATCAAGGAGAGCGCGAGCTTCAATGCGGTGATGGTGGCTATCAAACTGGTTATCGTCTTGATGGTCATCGGCATCGGAGCTTTCTACATTAATACTGCCAACTGGCATCCGTTTGCGCCTTTCGGTTATACAGGCATCAGCTTTTTCGGCCACACTCTGTCAGGTCAGACTTCGCCCAACGGGCAACCACTGGGGATGTTCGCGGGCGCGGCGATCATCTTCTTCGCTTACATTGGCTTCGACTCCGTTTCTGTCCACTCCGAAGAAGCCCGAAAACCTGCGCGTGATGTGCCCATCGGCATCATTGTCTCCCTGATTATCTGCACCATCCTCTACATCGCCGTCTCGGCAGTGTTGACGGGAATGGTCCCGACGCATGAGATTAATAAAGATGCTGCGGTGGTGGATGCGTTCAAACGTGTGGGTTTAACGTGGATGCAATATCTCGTGGCGGCGGGCGCAATGACGGGTATCACCTCCGTGCTGCTCGTGATGATGCTCAGCCAACCGCGCGTGATGCTGGCGCTGGCACGCGATGGACTGGTCCCGAAAAGCTTCTTCGGTGATATTCACCCGAAGTTTCGCACGCCGTGGAAATCAACGATCCTGACGGGCATCTTCGTCGCCTGTATGGCAGGGTTTCTGCCGCTCACACTCCTGGCCGAAATGACGAATATCGGAACGCTCTTCGCTTTCGTGATCGTCTGCGCCGCCGTGCTGGTGATGCGTAGAACGAATCCGGACGCCAAGCGCCCGTTCCGCGCGCCGTTTGTGCCGTTGGTCCCAATTCTGGGGATTCTGACCTGCCTGCTGCTGATGTTCTCGCTGCCCGTTGAAAACTGGTGGCGGCTGATTATCTGGCTGCTCATAGGGTTCGTCATCTACTTCCTCTACGGGCGCAAGCACAGCGTCATGGCGAAGGACAGAGCCGCGAGCCATCTCGCACATGAAC
>JBAWGU010000490.1:0-5933 GCA_049593215.1 Pyrinomonadaceae bacterium | reverse complement strand
CATTATTCTTGGTCCAGAAAACTTCCCAGCGCAGCGTTCACTTCCGTCGCCGCTTCATTCTGCACCCAGTGCGCGCTCGTCTTGATACGCACTTCGCGGTAAGGCGCATCAACGTATCTTTCAATTCCACGCACGGTATCAGGGAGAACGGCATGGTCGCGCTCGCCGTAGATGAAAAGCGTCGGCACGCGCACACGCCCGTCGCCTTTAGATTCGTTTCCGTCTCTACGTTTGAAAAAGAGCGTGAAAAAGTTTGCGCGATAGTAATTGATCGCGGCGGTCAACGCTCCCGGCTCACGAAAAGCATTCTTATAAACGGCGATGTCCGTATCCGTGAAGGTGCCGGGCCGCGCGACGGTTTCTTTGAAAGCTTTTTCAAGCGCAGCGAAATCGTTTGCGCTGATGACCCATTCCGGCAGGTAAGGAATTTGAAAGAAGAGCATGTACCAGCTACTCAGAGCCTGTTTGAGAGTCATGTTGTCGCGCCACGCGGCGGCAGGCGGGACTTGCAGGGCTGCGAGTTTCCAGACGTACTCAGGATGCTTTTGCGCGACGGCCCACGCGACACCCGCGCCCCAATCGTGCCCGATGACGGCAGCCTCCTTCGCGCCGAAGTGGCGAATCAGTCCGGTCACATCGTCAACAAGTTTATCAATGCGGTAATCTTCAACGCGCTTCGGCCTGCCGGAAAGGTTATAGCCGCGCATGTCCGGCGCAACTACGGTGTAACGATCTCCGAGAGCCATCAACTGATGCCGCCACGAATACCAGCACTCAGGGAATCCGTGCAGCAATACGACAAGCCTCTGACCGTTGCCGCGCTCGGCATAATGCAAACGCAACCCGCCAACCTGCGCGTAGCCGTGACGAATCGAAGAATCAAGATGTGACAACTCTTCCATAAGAATTACTCTATGAGCCGCGCTTCGTCGTCCGAGATTTCGATGAACATGCGAAGCAGCGCAGTCGAAAATGTTTTCCCCTGCGCATCTGTCATCAAAGAGAGCGTGCCGCCGCCGCCCAGACTTTCATGCAGAAGAAAGTTAAGCGCATGTAGATTCGGCAACTCGAAGCGTTCGACCTTGCCTTTGCAGATACCTGTAAAATGTTCTTTGACGCGCTCCGCCGTGACTTCGCGGACAAGCGCAGGGTAGAACTCATCGCGCAACGCGATGAGTCCGACGTTAGCCGTATCGCCCTTGTCTCCCGAGCGCGCGTGCGCCAGTCTGGTTAATTGAATTCGCATAATCTTATCGGATAATCGAGCGTCTGCCGTCGTCGCCCTTTGAAGCTCAACAACCCCCACATAACTCGATTTTCTCACCACTATATTTTATCTTTAACGCTCATCCTAGCTGTTTAGAAAGACAATGCCAAGAGCGGGCATCGCTTTCGACAAACTGAATTTGGACCGGCTGCGCGACGCTTCCGCACGATGATTAATCCAAACGCTGGCCGGAAGAAATATACCTTGCCCGCAATCAAAGGTTTTGATATTGTACGCTCGCAAAACTCAACCATCCTGAGAGGCCACAGATCAACTGCCGCCTCGCATCAACCCTCGTGGCCCTTTGTCTTACTCTTCGGATTGAGTTTCTCGGACAAGGGATAAGCTATTCATCTAAACGGATAGTAACGTCACAAGGCGGCAACGCTCAGGTAGCGTCTGCCGGGAAGTTAATTCAATCACATCTGCTCAACAACCTCAGATGAGGCGTCGCTGCCCGTCGCTCCATCTACTCGCTCTTAACCCAGGGCTTCCCTCGTTATGAGAAAGCCTATCGCCTCAAAAGGAGACAATTAAGATGAGCCAATCACGAACGTCAACAACTGCTGCCAAAGGAGCGCTCAAGCAGTTGAGTCTGCCTGCGACCCTCGCAGCTAAAGGACCAATGTACGCACAGGTCAGACTTCAAATTCTCAAATGCACCTCCGCCGCAGGTGACGCCGAGAGCAGTCTGAATCCTTATCTCTGGCCGGTCTATGCCAAGATTGATGATCTGGCCTTGTTTTACGCTTTGAATGCTGACATCACCGCGCAGGCATTCGTAGAGCGCAACGAGATAGCGAATGCATTTTACCAGTTGTTTAAGAAAATCTACGGGAATCCGCCGACCGATAGGTCAGTCTGGTTTGGCGCACCGGGCGGCCAGCACGGGAACCTTGGCGTCACATCTGTTTCCGCCAATCAGCCGGTCCAGATTCCAACCGATTACGGCTACCGTCACTTTGAATTTAATCGAGTAGTCCTTGGAGACAACATCGCGTTCGGATGTATGGCTGTGGTTTTAGAGAACAACGGGCTGCTACCCTCCATGGTCACCGATGGCTACAACACGTTTGCTCAATCATTTCACGATTCGCTGGTGATTTCGATGTTAAGCATGTTCTTTGGCATGACCCCGACCCCCCAGTATGTCGGCGCGACCTGCCCCGTGTACCAGAAAGCTAATCCCAACGATGCCAACCCGCTTGCCGAAGGATGTATTGAGGAGATAGTACAGAAGCAACTGAAAGCTGAACTCGGCGTGGATGAGTTCGTCGGCTGCAAAGCTGTGATTCGCACAGCCGCAGACCTCTTTACGAATTCCCAGCCGACTTTCAAAGGCGTCTTCAATCCGGGCACAGGCAGCCAGTGCGGTTCATATCAATTGACAGGAGTGATTTCAGGCTGGGCCTCTCCGATCATCGTCTCTCTCGACAAGCCGAACTCGACTACCGTCACGACCTCTGTCAGCGATCTGGACGGATTCTCACTCTTCCCAGACAACCGCTCTCAACATGTCTTCTATCGCGGCAGCGACGATCATGTTCAGGAATTCTGGTACGACAACGTATGGCATCACAATGATGTAACGTGGGCCTCACAACAGTCCGGCACGTCTGAGGTCGCGGCGATCACCACCCCATCGGCCTTCTGGCGCACTGCCGACAGCTCGGAGCGTATTCACGTTCGTCAGACCGGCAAAGATGGAAAGCAGTCTATCGTCGAATTCAACTGGGCCAAAGGAAAGTGGAGTGGTAATCAAGTCGCTCAAGCTGTTGACCCGGCAACGCCCCCGTTCGGATTAGAGCAGCCATCAGATAAATCCTACCACGTCTTCTACCTCAGCTCGGATCAACGCCTGCACGATCTACGCTACTCTGAGAAATCGTCATGGAGCGATAAGGAGATAACGCCGAGACGCAGAGTGGATAAGGAGAACCCGAACACGGCGAGCGCCCCCACTGGCTATGTGTATGTTTATGGCGGTCACAATATGCACGTCTATTACCGTGACCAGAGCGGAGCAATTCAGTGGCTTGGATCGCCGGATGGGCTTAACTGGTCTGAGCCGGTTGATATTACAAGGACTTTCCACGGAAGTTTCTGCGTTGGCAACCCTTCGGCTTTCGTTCGCAAGACCGGGTCCAGCTACACCTTCTATGTGGCCTATCGTGGCACGGACAATCTCGTTCACCTGATGACCTGCACAGACGGGCAGACATGGACCGATTCCACTCCGTCATCCGTTGCCAAAGTGCCACAGACATTGGGGAATGCCTGTGGCATGATCTGGTCCGCCGATAACAGCGTACACCTCTTTTATCGCGGCACGGATAATAAGGTCCACGAGTTATTCAACTACGGAAGTTGGAAAGCCAACAATTTGTCAGATTCTGCGCAGGCATACGTGCAGGCGAAGGGCGATCCGATTGCCTATTCGTGGGGCGCGGATAATTGTATGCACGTCGTGTACGTCGGCACGGATGATCACCTGCATGATCTGGTCTTCACCCCCGGCCCGAATAAGTGGACTGGGAATGATTTGTTCAAGGCAGTCAACGTGTAGTCGTTCCTACAAAACAAAATATGGAAGCAGCGAGGACAAGCCCACCTTCCAGACTGTGAGATTGGTTGGCTTGAAGCATTCAACTCAACAAGAGCGCAGTCAGGAAGGCGGGCTTGCCCACGCCGCTTAATGTTTATCACTCAGATGGAGCAAGGCGCTGCTGCCACAGCCATAACCAGTAAAAGCCTGCGACGACGAGGGCGTGCGTGATTGTTTCGCCAGCAATGAGCGCGGGCACATCTGCGAGAGGGACAAGCCGGACGCAAGTATGTTCTGTGCTCTCGAACACAGGCTCTTGCTTGAAGCTTACGTTGCGCGCGAGGAAAGTGTGTATCCAGTTGTTTTGAATCGCAGGGTTGGGCCGCGTCTTTCCAAGAAAGATGATTTCGCTTCCTGCATAGCCTGTCTCTTCAAACATCTCGCGCGCGGCTGCAACACGCGGCGGCTCGCCCGCATCAACCATTCCGCCCGGTATCTCCAGCGTTATCTCTTCCGTGCCGTGACGATACTGCTCGATCATCACCACCTCATCATCAGCCGTGAGCGGAATAATGTTAATCCAATCGGGAGCTTCGATCACATAAAAGTCGTGCTCAAATCCATCGCGCGGATTCGCGCTCACGTCACGCCGAACTTGAAAGACGCGGCAATCCGTAATCTGCTCCGAGCGTTTGCGCTGCCAATTCGCAACCACTTTTTCCGCGTCGCTGATGTTGTTCACGCTTCGATGACCTCAACGCGCGGCGTAATCTCCGTCTTTGGAATGAGCGCGGGCCAGTAGGCGACGATCTCTTCCGTCTTGGGACGGCCTCCGGCAAAACCTGTCACGCCGGGCGGGCCTGTCAGGATGAGCGGCGCAATCTCTTTCGTGAACCGCTCGACGCTCTGACGATCTTCGCTTCGCACTCCGACGCGAAGCTGCACTTCGGGCAAATCCGGCGAAGGCTCTCCGGCAAGCGGGCCGTGCGTCGCGTTTGCGCCGACAAACTCAGTCAGTATCTGCTCAAAGCTCAGGCCCAGACGTTCCAGACGTGCGCGCAGAATCTTGTCTGCGGCCTGAGCTTTCTCGTAAGCGTCGGGCCATGAATAGACAAGCGTGCCGACGGCTTTGAAGCCTGCCGAGTAGCTGATTGAGACTTTCAGAAACTCCGTTGCCGCTTTGCCTTTGATGCCGAAGACGCGCACGCGATCCGGCCCTGCGTCTTCAAGCTGAATGGTCGTAAAGTCTGCGACGCAATCCGGCGTGATGTATTCGTGCGGGTCGCCCATCTCGTAGAGCAGTTGCTCTTTAATCGTTGGAACAGAGACGCGGCCACCTGTCCCAACGTGTTTCGTGACAATGAAAGTTCCATCGGGCGAAGCTTCGACTATGGGGAAGCCGACATTTGCGAGGTCGGGGATGCTCTGCCAATCGTACTGGCAGTTGCCGCCCGAAGACTGCGCGCCGCACTCTATGATGTGGCCCGCGATTGTTCCGGCAGATAGTTTGTCCCAATCCGTCAAGCCCCATCCGAACTCGTGAATGATGGGAGCAAGCGTCAAGCCTGTATCGGTCGCGCGCCCGGTGATAACAACCTGCGCGCCGCGCCCCAGAGCTTCCACCATCGGCCACGCGCCCAGATAAGCGTTTGCGCTTTGAATGCGTTCACGAACATGAGAGAGCGGCTCTCCTGTGTCCATGTTGCGAAGCTCAACGCCGCGCGCGAGAAGTTCATCAATGCGCGGAAGGATGTCGTCGCCTGTGACAATCCCTATCCGAACTTTTCCTTCGAGGCCAAGCTCGCGCGCGACTTCGCGCACGGCCTGAGCGCAGCCTTCGACGTTGACGCCTCCGGCGTTTGCCGTGACGCGAATGTTTCGCTCGACGCAGCGCGGAAGAATCTGCTTCATCAGTGGCACGAAGTCGCGCGCGTATCCGGCTTGCGGATCACGCGCTCGCTGTTTCTGCATGATGGACATGGTGACTTCCGCAAGATAGTCGAGCATCAGGTAATCAACGGGGCCACCTTCGACCTGACGCACGGGCGCGTCGAGCATGTCGCCCCAGAACCCTTGCCCGCCCGCAATGCGAATCATTTTCTTCATTATTCTTGTCAGAAC
>JBAWGU010000489.1:0-17750 GCA_049593215.1 Pyrinomonadaceae bacterium | reverse complement strand
GCTCAATTGCTAGTTGCTATAAAACATTAAATTGACGCGCTTCCCCTGTTGCATTTAGCATGAAAGAAAATTTTCTGAAACTTTAAGGGGAAGCTCTCGCCATAGACAGCCAGACGCACAAGCTCGTACTTACAATCCTGATCGTCGTCATTGCGACTGTGCATGGCTATGGCGCGGCGTGGCTGGCGATACGGATGTTGTTTCGCCCGCGTCGGCCCGTGAAACTTCTGGGCGTGACCGTCTGGCCGCAGGGGATGATTCCGCGTCATCGTGAGCGGCTGGCGCAGACCATCGGCAACGCTGTTGGCAACGAGCTTGTCTCGCAGGACACCATCGTCAACGCTCTCTTCGAGGAGGATTTCTTTCGCCGCAAAGTTGAGAGCTTCGTCAACACTTTCGCGCGCGAGCTGCTGGATAGGAGCTACCCGTCTTTCATCGAAGCCCTGCCTGCGGGAGCGCGTGCGCCCGTGCTCGATGCGATCTCCGCTCTGCAATATCGCATCGCAGATTACATCGCGGACATTCTCAAAAGCGAAGAGACGACAGAAGCGGTCGCAAGCTTCGTTGACCGCCGCATAGACGACCTGCTCGCGCGGCGTTTGAATCAGGCCCTCGATGATGAGACGACGGAGCAGATTGTCGGGTTCTTTGAAGAACGCTTTCACGGCCTCGTGACGGAAGAGAATTTTGAGACGAAGGTGCGCGACTTTGTCTCCGCGCGTCTTGATGAGCTGGCGCACAGCAACGCGACGCTCGCGGAGATGTTCACGCCCAACAGCGTCGCCATCATCAAAGAGCGCATAGACCGGCAAGTGCCGCCCATCGTTCACCAGCTTGCACTGATTGCCACCAGCAAACAGACGCGCACACAGATTGGCGCTCTCATCAAACGCGAGGTTGACGATTATTACCAGCAGCTCTCCTTCTTCAAAAAAATCTTCGTCTCGCGCGAGCGCATACACCGCGAAGTTGACGAGATGGTCAACAAGACCATGCCGCGCCGCGTCGAAGAGTTTCTGCACGGCGAGGCGTTTGAGCAGCAGGCGGAGATGTTTCTGAACACCACGATTGACGATGTACTCTCTCGTCCGTTCAACGAGATTGTCGGCAAAGTTGCGCTCGACAAGTTGGAGTTGATTAAGGGGCAGGTTGCAGAGCGCATCATTGCTCTGGCGCAAGGGCCGGAGCTTGCCAATACTTTTTCGGCTTACGTGACGGATGCGATCTATCGTTTGCGCCCTCATTCCGTGCGCGCTCTGATGCAGCACATCAGTCCTGATTCCGCGCCGCGCTTGAAAAGCTTTCTCGCCAAAGGGCTGTTGTCAGTGCTCGCGCGCGAAGAGACTGCGCGCACGCTCAACGCAGTCTTGAGCGCGCAGATCGAGCGCATCCTCATCACGCCCATCGGACGCCTTGGTGATCATCTCTCGGAAAGTTTTATCGAGAACGCTTCAAACGCTCTGACGGAGCGCATCACCTCGGCAGCGCAGGAGCGCCTTCCATCCGTCATCGCAGAGTTTGATGTCGGCGGCATCGTGCGCCGGAAAGTTTCCGAATATCCGGTTGAGAAACTCGAAGCTCTGGTCCTCTCTGTGGCCCAGCAGCATTTGAAGACCATCGAACTCTTCGGCGCGGCCATAGGTCTCTTCATAGGCATCTTTCAGGCAGTCTATTTCTGGTACTTCTCAGGCTCCGTAAAGTAAGTTGTTGAACCTCACGGCAAGTTGCTCTATATTGAGCGCGCCTTGTAGGAGCAGGGCTTGTCCCTGCCCGTTGTTCATTCAAACAATAAATTAAAAGGATGGACACGATAGACAGGATGAAAGAAATGATGAACGCGGAACGCGGCAGTGATGAATAGCAATCTTTTCATCTTTCATTCATCGCTTCTTCTTTATCCTGTCCATCCTGTTTGAATCTTTCTCTCATTAAAATGCGGGCAGAGGATTTGTCCCTGCCCCTACAGCTTTATGCTTAACGTCGGAACAGAGTGGATAGTAGATGCGTCGGGTTGCCGCGAGGAAGCGTTGCGCGATGTTGAGCTGCTGCGCGCTCTGTTGAAGCGCGTCATGGCGGAGCTTAAGCTGCGCGCGGTTGGCAAGATGTTGCTGTACAAATTTCCTGAACCGGGCGGAGTGACCGCGCTCGTGTTGCTCTCCGAATCGCATCTTGCGTGTCATACTTATCCTGAGCACGGCATTGCAACTTTCAATCTGTATTGCTGCCGCGCACGGCCCGTGTGGCCGTGGGCGGAGCGTTTGGAAGAGATGTTGGGAGCGAAGAGCGTGACGGTGCGCGAGGTTGAGCGCGCGTTGGAAGAAAAATCGTTAGCCGTGAATCGTCAATCGTAAATCGTGAATAGAAAAAGAAAATCAGTTCTTCTATTCATGATTCACGATTCACGATTTACGCGCCTTGTTGAATTATGACTGTGCTTCAAGCTAACTGTCCTGCGTGTGGTGCGCCGATTAGTTTCAATGTCGGCTCGTCCATTGTGGTCGTGTGCGAATACTGCCACTCCGTTGTCGCTCGCACAGACCGCGCGCTCGAAGACCTCGGCAAAGTCGCTGAGATTGCGGAGTCAGGCTCGCCGCTCGACATCGGACTCAGCGGCGCGTATCACGGCGTTCCTTTTGAACTCACTGGACGGACGCAGTTGGGCCACCAGATGGGCGGGATGTGGGACGAGTGGTATGCGGCGTTTTCGGACGGGCGTTGGGGTTGGCTCGCTGAGGCGCAGGGCCGTTTCTATCTCACCTTTCAACAATCCGTGCCTGAGCAGCAACGCATTCCTTCGTTCGACAATTTAGAACTCGGACACGCTGTTGGAGCGATGCCGGGTTCCGTTCCTTTCGTCGTCGCAGAGAAAGGCATCGCGCGCACGCTCGGCGCGAAAGGCGAGATTCCGTGGCGAGTCGTGCCGGGCGAGACTTACGCTTACGCGGACCTCTCCGGTCAGGGCCGCGCCTTCGCCACGCTCGATTACAGCGAACCTCAACCGCTCGTCTTCGTTGGTGAGGAAGTGACGCTCGCGGAACTCGGCCTCGCCGGAGCGCGTGCGGCGGAGAGAGAAGCGAGACGTACAACTGCCGCGCAACTTAATTGTCCAAAGTGCGGCGGGCCGCTTGAGCTTCGCGCGCCTGACAGGACTGAGCGCGTGACCTGCCCGAATTGCAGCTCGCTGCTGGATGTCAATCAGGGCCAGTTGAAATTTCTCAACGCGTTGAAGCCCAATGCCTGGAGGCCGCTCCTGCCAATCGGCGCGACCGGAGAGTTTGAGGGCCAAAAGCTCGTGGTGCTCGGCTTCGTTGTGCGAAGCGTCGAGTTTGATGGCGTCACATATTTCTGGCAGGAGTATCTGCTCTATCACCCGCAGGTCGGATTTCGCTGGCTCGTTGACAGCGACGACCATTGGAGCTACGTGCAGCCTGTCGCGCCGGGCGAAGTCAGAGAAGACGGCGGCACGGCGCAGTTTCGCGGCAAGACTTTCAAGCTCTTTCAGGATACGACGGCGCGCGTCGAGTATGTCATGGGCGAATTCTACTGGAAGGTCGCGCTTGGCGAAGAGGCCCGCGCGATTGATTACATCAACCCGCCTGAGATGTTGTCTGTAGAACTGTCCACCATTCTCTCCAAACAGGTTTACAGCAGCATGGGGGCGACGCCGATCAACTGGGCTTACAAAGAGCACGGCAAGAAAGCTGATGGAGTCGGCGAGATTAACTGTTCGTTCGGAACTTATGTTCCGGTCGCAGATGTTGAAAAGATATTTGGCATCACAAACCTTCTGCGCCCTTCCATCGTCGCGCCCAATCAACCGAACCCGCACGGCGGCATCGCAAAATACTGGGCCTTGATGCTGCTGCTAACATTCATAGTCGGCTTCCTCCTTTTCACTTACGGCTCAATTACCCGCCGGGAGATTTTTAACCAGTCCTATCAGTTGCAGCCTTTGCAGAACGAGGACGGAACGCAGGTCATCTTCACACAGCCGCTACAGTTGAGCGGGCACAAAAACATTCGCATCACGGGCGCATCTCCCGTTAATAACACGTGGGTTTATGTCGAAGGCGATTTGATTAACGAAGAGACAGGGCTGGTCCAACAGTTCTCGCTGCCGATTGAATACTATAGCGGCGTTGAAGATGGAGAATCATGGAGCGAAGGCAACCAGACGCAGCAGGTTTATATCTCTGCGCTCCCGGCAGGCGCTTACACCTTGCGGCTCGAAGCGCAGTGGGAAAACTGGCAGGGCTATTCTCCGCCGCTCAACATCCGTGTCGAGCAGGGCGTGCCGCGATTCTGGTATTTCTTCCTCGCGCTGCTGCTCATCTCCGCGTGGCCTGTTCTCCTCATCGTGCGCTCCGTCACATTTGAAGGCGCGCGTTGGAAAGATAGCGTGTACGCTGCGTCGGGAAGCGCCATGCGCGGAAGCGTCCCCAGTGTGTTGGGGAAAGATTACGGTGAAGTTCTAGGCCCGTCGGGGGACGATGATTAATGAAGCATAAATTCTATCTCGCATTCGGCCTCGCGGCTGTGCTGCTCTACGGCGTGGCCGGAACTCTCGGCTTGGAGTTTGGGCCGTCGCATCGCCAAACACTGCCGCCGGACGTGCGCAACTCGCCGGGCGGCTATCGCTCTTTTCATTTCTGGCATTCCGGCATTCACGGAGGAAAATAATGTTGACTGAAAACTTCGTTGCGGCGCACGCGCTCGCGTCCTCCCGCGTCTTCGCTCTGGTCGTGCCGATGGACCAACTCGTGAACCTTGTCGTGACGACGCTCGTCTTCGCTATCATCGGCATCATCCTCTTCGCGCTCGCGTTCTTCGTCATCGTTAAAATCTCGCCTTTCTCGACGCGCAAGGAGATTGAAGAGGACCAGAACGTCGCGCTCGCCATTATCATTGGCTCCGTGATTATCGGCATCGCTTTGATTGTCGCCGCAGCCGTTCACGGTTAAGAAGACGAAATGAACCGCACGCCGATTCTCTTTCTTCATGTGCTGATTATCGCCACGTGCGGGCTGGTCTATGAGCTGCTTGCGGGGACGCTGGCAAGTTACGTGCTCGGCGATTCCGTCACACAGTTCTCGCTCATCATCGGCATCTATCTCTTCGCGCTCGGCGCAGGCGCATGGCTCTCGCGCTTCATCGAAACAAACCTCGCGCGCTACTTCATCGAAGTAGAGCTGGCCGTCGCCGTCCTCGGCGGACTCTCCGCACCGATTCTCTTCTTAAGCTTCGCTGAGCTGAGCTACTTTCACATCATCCTCTACCTTGTAGTCTTCTCCATCGGCGTGCTCGTCGGCCTAGAGCTTCCGCTCCTGATGCGCATCCTCAAAGAGCATCTCGATTTCAAAGAACTCGTCTCGCGCGTCCTTGCTGTTGATTATGTCGGCGCGCTCGTTGCCTCTCTGCTCTTCCCGCTTTTTCTGGTCCCGCGCCTCGGTCTCGTTCGCACTTCTCTCATCTTCGGCATCCTCAACGCCGTCGTCGGATTGTGGGGCACATGGCTGCTGCAACCTTTAATCAAGGGCAGCATCACGGCGCTGCGTGGCCGCGCGGTGATTGTGATTGCACTGCTGCTTATCGGCGTGATTAAGGCCGACAAGCTCACTTCGCTCGCGGAAGATGCGATGTTCGCTGACGATGTTATCTACACGCGCACGACTCCGTATCAACGCATCGTCATCACCAAAGGGCGCGCGGGCTTTCAACTCTTCCTCAACGGCAATCTTCAATTCAGCTCGACAGACGAGTATCGCTATCACGAAGCTCTCGTTCATCCCGCGATGATGCTGGCAAACGCGCCTCGCCGCATTCTCGTGCTCGGCGGCGGCGACGGCCTCGCGCTTCGGGAAATCTTGAAGCATCCTTCCGTCGAATCAGTCACGCTCGTTGACCTTGACCCTGACATGACCAAACTCTCGCAGCGTTTCCCGCCGCTCGCGGAGTTGAACAAACATTCCTACGACGACCCGCGCGTTCATGTCATCAACAGCGACGCGATGATCTGGCTCGAAGAGAAGGGCGAAGCATACGACGCTGCCATCGTTGATTTCCCTGACCCGAACTCGTTTGCGCTCGGCAAACTCTACACGACGCGCTTCTATCATCTTTTGAAAAATCATCTCGCGCCAGATGCTCCCATCGCTGTGCAATGCACCTCGCCGCTCTTCGCGCGCAACTCCTACTGGTGCATCCTGAAAACAATCGAGGCCGCAGGCTTCACGGTCAAGCCTTACTACACAGCCGTCCCTTCATTCGGCATCTGGGGCTTCGCGCTCGCGCGTGCCAACCCCTTCGACACGCCGCAGCACGCGCCCGCCGTAGCTCTGCGCTTTCTTGATGACAACGCGATGGCGGCAATGTTCGTTCTCTCGGCAGACCTCGCGCCCGTGCCTGTCGAGATTAATCGGCTGGATAATCAAGTGCTGGTTCGTTACTACGAATCGGAGTGGAAGCGTTATGAATAAAACAGGAGTCAGGAGTCAGAAGAAAAGCTCTCTTCATGCGCAACTTCTAATCGCTCGTTCCTTGATTCTGACTTCTGGATTCTGGATTCTGGATTCTGCGTTTTATGTCCAAAAGTAACTTTACAAGAAGAGAGGTGCTGGCAGCTTTTCTTGGCATTCCTGTTGCGCTCGCCGCTTGCAGTTCTCGTGAAGAGTTGCGCTTTCCTGAAGGCGAGATTGTTGGACCATCGGAAGGAATCGGGCACAGGATTAGAGATGGCCTGAGCGTTGTTCCATCTGCTGATAATTGGAATCGGGTTGGCGTGGTGATTGTCGGCGGCGGCGTGGCGGGGCTGTCTGCGGCGTGGCGATTTTTGAAGGAGGGGTTTGAAGATTTTGTTCTGATAGAGCTTGAGAACGCGCCGGGCGGCACGGCCCGGAGCGGAGAGTCGCAGTTGGTCCAGTATCCGTGGGGCGCGCATTACCTGCCTGCGCCGATGAAGGAGAATGAGGAGCTTGTCTCGCTGCTTGATGAGATGGGAGTTTTAGAAGGACGCGACAAGGAAGGCGAGCCGATTGTGGCGGAGCAGTTTCTTTGTCGTGACCCGGAGGAGCGCGTCTTTTATCGCGGGCGTTGGTACGAAGGACTTTATCTACATGCGGGCGCGAGTGCGGATGATCTGGCGCAGCTTGAAAAGTTTAATGCGGAGGTTAATCGCTGGGTCGCGTGGCGTGATGGACGCGGAAGGCGCGCGTTCGCGATTCCGGTTGCGAATAGCTCTGATGAAGAAGAAGCCGTTGCGCTTGATAGAATCTCTATGGACCAGTGGATGGATGCGCGGGGCTTAAATTCTGCGCGGCTGCGCTGGCTGGTGGATTATGGCTGTCGTGATGATTACGGGTTGAGACTGGAACAGACGAGCGCGTGGGCCGGACTCTTTTATTTCGCTTCGCGTGTGCCGAAAAGCGGCGCGGAATCGCAGCCGCTCATCACTTGGCCTGAAGGCAACGGGCGTCTGGTCTCTCATCTGTACGGCAAAGCGAAATCGAAAGTGCGTTTGGGGCTGGCCGTTGCCGAAATCGTTCCGGCGAATGATTTGAAGAACGGCGTTGATATAATTGCCGTTGACCATAGCGCGCAACAGGCGTTTGGCTTTCATGCGGAACGAGTAGTTTTTGCTGCGCCGCATTTTCTGACGAAGCATCTCATACGCTCTTACAGAGAAGACACGCCGCCGCACGTTAAAGAGTTTCAGTATGGAACGTGGATGGTCGCCAATCTTTTTTTGAAAGAGAGGCCGACGAGCATTGGCTTTCCGCTCGCGTGGGACAATGTGCTTTATGAAAGTCCTTCGCTCGGCTATGTTGTCGCCACGCACCAGCGCGGTCTTGATCGCGGCCCAAGCGTGTGGACCTATTACTACCCGATGTGCGACGAGAATCCGAACGCGGCGAGAGCAAAGCTATTGAGCATGGACTGGAAAAGCTGTGCGGATGTCGCGCTGACGGATTTGTCACGCGCACATGCGAATATCCGCTCGCTCACACAGCGACTTGACGTGATGCGCTGGGGGCACGCGATGATTCGCCCGCGCCCAAACTTCATCTGGGGCGGCGCACGTTCTGCTGCTGTCAAGCCGCATCGCGCGATTCACTTTGCACACACAGACCTGAGCGGCGTCGCGCTCTTTGAAGAAGCCTTCTATCACGGCACGCGCGCCGCAGAGGAAATTTTGAGGGCAAGATAAAATTCAAACAGGATGGACAGGATAGATAGGATGAAAAGAAATGACGAATGCGGAACGATGAATGATGAAGTAAATGCTTTCCGTCTTTCATTCCGCGCTTGTCAGTTCCAATTCCTCGCTTCTTTTTATCCTGTTCATCCTGTCCATCCTGTTAATTCTTTGCGCTGATGGATTCAAGTTGGAGTGAAAAGGGAATAATAGCTTCGCCGCGTCACGGTGTCGTCGTGTCGCCGCGTCGCTTGTGGCTCTTTTCTGCGCCGGTTGATCTGGGTGTGTTTCTGGGAAGCGCGATGGTGTCGCTCCTGGCGTTGTGGGTGGGGGCGCGTGCGGGTGTGCTGGATGGGAGCAGTCCTGAATGGACATGGATTCCGGCGGTGCTTCTGATTGATGTGGCTCATGTGTGGGGCACAGGATTTCGCGTTTACTTTGACGGTGAAGAGTTGAAGCGGCGCGCGTGGCTTTATGCGCTTGTGCCTGTGCTTGGATATGCGTTTGGAGTTGCGCTCTATTCGGAGGGCGAGCTGGTGTTCTGGCGCGTGCTGGCGTATCTGGCTGTCTTTCATTTTATACGGCAGCAGTATGGTTGGGTGATGCTCTATCGTGCCCGGCTGGGCGAGCGAGATAGAGCGGGGCGTTGGCTTGATACGGCGGCCATCTACATTGCGACCGTCTATCCGCTCATCTACTGGCACACGCATCTGCCGAGAGCCTTCTGGTGGTTTCTGGCAAACGACTTCACCGGCATTCCAATGTTTGTCGAGCGTGTGATGCAACCTGTTTACTGGCTTGTGCTCGCTGCCTATGCCTTGCGTTCTTTGTATCGCTGGCTCGTTAAAGGGGAAGTGAATCCGGGCAAGGACATTGTGGTGTTGACGACTGCTGTGTGCTGGTACGTTGGCATCGTCGGGTATAATTCGGATTACGCTTTTACCGTGACGAACGTCGTCATTCACGGCGTGCCGTATCTCGCGCTCGTTTACTGGTACGCGCGCACGCGACGCGCGGAGGCTCGCGCGCCGTATAGAGCGCTCGCGCGTGGTCCAATAACTTTTCTGGCGACGCTGTGGCTCATCGCTTACGTTGAAGAGATGTTGTGGGACAGGGGCGTGTGGCACGAGCGCGCATGGCTCTTTGGCGGCGCGTGGGATGTTGAGACGTTGAAAGTGCTGATCGTGCCATTGCTCGCGCTGCCGCAGTTGACGCATTACGTGCTGGATGGTTTCATCTGGCGGCGTAAGAGCAATCCGAATTTCAAGTTAATTTGAGAATCTAATTTTAGTTTGAGGGAATCTATTATGCTGAAGTCTCGTCTCGTTTGTTCGTTCTCCGTCTTGCTTGCTTTGTTCGTGAGCGTCAGCGCGCAGGATGATAAGCCGCAGATTCCAAAAATTGTAGAAGCGGCGAGCGCGGTCGAAGGCTTTGCGCCGAAGGGCTGGCGCGTGGAGAAGAAGATTGAAACAGACTTGAACGGCGACGGGCGCAGCGATGCGGTTGCCGTCATCAGCACAGGCGAGCAGGGGTATAACGAGAAGACTCAGACCTCTGACTTCGTGACGCGTTTCCTGTTGCTTGCGCTGCGCGGCGATGACGGCAAGCTTCATCGCTCTGTGGTGAGTGATGATGCTGTGCTTGACGGCGACGAGGGCGGAGTCTTGGGCGATCCGTTTCAGGATGTGACGGTCGAGCGCGGCGCGGTGGTGATTGTGCATTACGGCGGCTCACGTGATCGCTGGGGCTACACGCATCGTTATCGTTTTCAGTCGGGGCAATGGATGCTCATTGGCCTGACTGACGAGAGCGGGGACACGCTCAGCCCCGAGCATTTCGATAAGAGAGACGTTAATCTCTCGACAGGGCTGGTCCTCGCCAGCAGCCGCGACTTGAATGAAGAGAACATGCGTCTGGGGCCGCTCAGGAAAGGCTCTTACTACGAGCTTGAAGTGTTGCCTGTCGGGCGCGCTCCTGTCGTTGACGGCGAGATTAAAGACGGCGAGTGGCCCGCCGCGTATACGATTCATCTCAACGATAAGAATGAGCTTCTTCGCGGGGCGGCGAGTTGGAGCGGCCCTGAGGATCTTTCAGCCAAACTCGGCGCGTTGACGATGGGTGGCAATCTTTACTTGCGCGCTGAGGTGACGGATGAAGACGTAGCGCAGGGCGATGAGGTGCGACTGGTCACAAAGGCCGGACGCGTGATTGCGCCGCTCGAAGTTAAGATGAGCAGGAGAGAGAAGGGCTACAGCGTCGAAGCAAAATATTCGCTCAAAGCAATCGCAAAGGCCGTGCTCAAATATCCTGAAGAGATAGATAGCTTCATGAAGGATGATCAACTTTATCCGGCCCCGACGGGCCTGCAATTGGAAGCGTCCGTCGAGGTCATAGATGTTGACAAATCGGACGCGCAGAACGCGCACGCGGTGATGTCAACAAAACGCGCTGGCAGCGCGTATTCCGGCTCAATCAGAATCTATCCCGCAGGCGTGCTGACTCTTTCGCCTGAATGAAGCGCGACCTTGAATCCTGACGATTCAGTGCATCATCCGGCCTTTATGCTCGGCAGCAAGCACGATGATGTAGGCTGTACGAGTTCCGCCTGAGTAGCCCGAATAGACTTCGGGCAGTGTTGGGTTTATCTCGTAGCCTTCTTTAGTCATTCCTATATCGGCGTTCGTTACGCCCGGCGCATAAATCATGTAATGGGGCGGGAAATCACGCGACACAACTTTGCCTGTCGTAGCATCGAACTGCCTCACATCACCTGCGAGCATATACGCGATGCCTGTTTTGCGCGGACTATGAAACCGCCCCGTACTGAAACCAGCATCAATGTCGCGCTTGATTTCCGCAGCCGTCCTGCCCTGTGCCAGCATCTCACCGACACGCAACATGACAGGCACAATCGTCTGACTGCCTTCCATGTCCCAACAGGTCGGGCGCAGAGTGTAATCTCCGGCTTGCGCGCCGTCACGATTGACTAAACAGGTGAAGCCGTTCGTCCCCGTGCGAGCCTTTTCATACCCGCTCTTTCCGAAAACATAAACAGTCGCATCCTTACGCAGATGTTCAGGCGCGGCGCTGACGGCAAGCTCAATCTCCTGCTCGCGCGGCAGCAGTTCAAGAGCGCGAGATGGCGTGCCTGCGCTCTGAGCCGAAGCAATACCGCAGTTGATAAAGAACGAAATGAAGATGCAGCACAATAAGCGTTTATTCATTTGGTTTGTTCCTCAAGAGTGTCGAATCCGGTAAGCGTTGCGGCTTTGCCTGACGGAAGCCTTTTGCCCAACAGAAATTTATCCTACCCAATAATTTCTGGAAGCTAAACTGCCGCATATCATATAATGAGGATGAAAGGGAGGTTATTTATGTTGACCAAACTTTTGTTTGTGCCCGACGCAGTAGCAGTAATGCGAGGGGCATTAATGCCTCTAGTCGCTGCATCAGCCCCAGCGGCATTATCTCAGGCGGGCAGGAATCCTGAGACTCGCAAGAGAAGCGAGATAGCAGGCTAAGGCTATAAAGCCGGAGGCGTAATCCTCCAAGCCCCGAAGACATGCTGAAGCCCCGTATTAGCGGGGCTTTATTCCATGCCGCCACACTCCAAAAACTTCCCTTCTGAAATTCTGCCCAACGATTATTTATTCTGCCCAAAAGAATCCTATTGAAAGGTAATCATTAGGCAAAGCAAAGCGTTGCCGTGAGAATAACGGCGCAAATGTCTCTTGTCCAGATGCTCTATAAATTTTATTGTCTCTCGCCCGCCTGATTCGTTATAATCAAATCGGTTCGCATGGGGCTTCGCCTTCACCCGTGAAGCCTGATCCTGCCGTTGCTATTCCCGCAACCGAAGATCAATCAAAATTCCAACTTCAAATTCGGAGATCACTCGCATGTCTTCTGTTAAATGTCCGCATTGCAGCTTCTTAAATTTTGCCAACGCGCCGAATTGCAAACGCTGTCACGCTCCGCTCGCCTACGCTTCACAGCAGGAAGCGAACGCTCCGTACACGGGCTACGGAGCGAGCCGAAATTACAACTACCCTCCGCCAAACGCTTATTACCCGCAGCAGGGCGGTTATGCTCCTCATGGCGGCTACGGCCCGCAGGGTCAGGGTTACGCTTATCCGCCGCCGCCGTATGCAGGAATGTACGTGGATGGAAACGGCGTGTGGCAGCAGCACGGGTCGAGGCTCGTCATGGACAAGATGGCGCAACTGCCTGATCGCTGCGTGAAGTGTAACGCTTACGCCAACGGCCAGCGCCTGAAACGCAAACTCACATGGCATCCGCCAGCTCTGTACATCGCTCTCCCGTTCAGCATCCTCATCTACGCCATTGTCGCCTCGATTATCAGCAAGAAGGCGACAGTGCATATCGGCCTCTGCCAGCAGCACATGAAGAACCGCCACATCATGATCTTTTCAAGTCTCGGTCTGCTCGCGTTTGGATTGGTCGGCCTCCTGATGGCTCTCGTCAACGAAAGCGGCTTCCTGGGCTTTATCGGTGGCGGGCTTCTCTTAGCGTCAATCGTCGTCGCCTGCGTTGCACATTCGATTGTGCGACCGAAGAAGATTGATGACAGGTTCGTCTGGCTCACAGGCATCAATAGAGAGTATCTGTCGCAACTTCCACTCTGGCCGGGGATGATGTAAGGTGCTGGAAAGCTTCTCTCTCTGGTCCTTTAAAAGAAAACCTCGCCTGCCCGCCGCAGGTTCGTCTGTCGCCGCCCATCCGTGTTATCCTAACCGGACCCGCCATGCTTGCCTACGCTGGTGAACACGAAGTGGCCGAGGTATTCCATAGATGTTTTCGATTGAGGCCCGTCTTTAAGGAGGGTTTGAGAGCGTGAGAAATAGATTTTTCGTGGGCGGAAGCTTATTGCTCGCCGCAGCCCTTTTACTCCCCGCATTCGTTTACGCACAACAGGGCAGAGCCAACCCGCAGGGGGGCGTCGCCTCAGACACCGCGACCCGCAACGCGCGCTCGCGCATGACTCCTGCGAGCATGGATGTCGAGCAGGATGTCTCTGAAGCCATCTCTGTCATACAGGAAAACTACGTTGACGGGAAGAAGCTGGACTACGGCGCTATCTTCAAATCATCCATCACAGGGATGCTGAGAGTCCTTGACCCGCACTCAACCTACTTCGACGCGAAAGAGTTTGAAGAGTTTCGCACGGAGCAACGCTCCGAATACACAGGCATCGGCGCAACCATCGGCGACCTGCGCGAAGGCGATCAGGTGAACACCTACATTCGCGCCACCTTTCTAAATTCTCCAGCCGCGCGTGCGGGCCTGCGCTTCGGCGACCGCATCGCTGAAGTTGACGGCCAGTCAATGCGCAACAAGACTTACCCGGAAGTGCGCGAGCACTTGCTTGGACCACGCGGCACGGTTGTCAAAGTTACTGTCGAACGTTCCGCCACGGGCAAGCTTGAGACCGTAGAGATTACGCGCGACGCTGTGGCGCAGCCTTCGATTCCTGAAGCCTACATGCTACGCCCCGGCGTCGGCTACATCGCCATGACGGGCGGCTTCAACACGACCACGATGAACGAGTTTCAGGCGGCGCTCGACGATCTGCACAGCAAGGGCATGAACATGCTTGTGCTGGACCTGCGCGGCAATCGCGGCGGCCTGCTCATTCAAGCCGTGAGAGTCGCCAACACTTTCCTGCAACGCGGCCAACTCATCGTCTCTCAAAAGGGCCGAGTGCGCGGAAGCAGCGAGAGCTTCGTCGCGCAGAATGATAATCCTGACACGACGCCTCTCGTCGTGCTCATCAATCACGGCACGGCTTCCGCCGCAGAGATTGTCGCGGGCGCGATGCAGGACCATGATCGCGCGCTCATCGTCGGCGAGACGAGCTTCGGCAAAGGTCTCGTGCAACTTCCATTCAATCTCAGCTACGACTCCGCGCTGCTCCTGACGATTGCGAAATACTACACGCCATCTGGCCGCTTGATTCAGCGCGACTATTCGAACGGCGGTTTCTACGACTACTACACGCAGGGCGGCTTGAATCGCCTGAACACTCAGAATGTCCAGACTCAACCGAGTGGGCCTGAGAGTTTGACCGACACGGGCCGAACCGTTTACGGCGGCGCGGGCATCTCGCCCGATGAAGTCATCAAGCCGCGATTCATCACGCCTGTGCAGCAGCGTTTGATGGACCCTGTGTTTGCGTTCGCGTTGGAACTGACGCGCGGGCGTGCCGCAGGATTTGACGCTTACAAAGTGCAGAAGCCGATTGAATTCGGTCACGATCTTGAGGCTGCGGATTTCCCTGTCACGGATTCGGTCTTCAAAGCCTTCAAGGATTTCGTCGCCAGCAAACCCGTGTACAAAGTTTCAGCCGCCACGCTTGAGCGCGAGCGCACCTTTATCGGAAGACAACTGCGCTACGAATTAGCCACCGCAGCTTACGGCTCCGTCACAGCTTTTCAAGTCTTCAACACAGACGACCCGCAACTCGCTCGCGGCGTTGACCTGCTCCCACGCGCACGCGAACTCGCGCAAATGGCAAGGCGCATGAGAAACCCAAGCTAATAACAAGGCAAAAGGAAAAATTAAAAAGGCAAAAGTCAGGGGAAGCCAGCTTTTATTAAAAAGTGGTTTCCCCACACTTTTGCCTTTTACCTTTTGCCTTTTGCCTTCTCTCCGCTCTTGACCAGCGTTAGTTGGAAAAGGCAATATCATCCGCATGTTTTACCGAAGTACCCTCGCGCGTTTCCCCATGCGCATCTTGACCCTTCAAAATGTTTTCCTAATTGCACTGTGTTTGACGTTCGGCCTTGTCGTGTCTGCGAGCGCACGCGCTCAAGGGCTTGAGCGTGAATTGAATGCTTCGGGGAATGTCTCCATCACGATCAGGAATCGCAACGGGCGCGTCACCGTGACGGCTTCCGACGAGCAGAAGAAAGTTTTCATCAAAGCGACTTCGGCGGGCGCGTCCGTCGGCGAAAGCGATGTGGTCTCGTCTGCCAGTGATGGACGCGTTGAGATAGACGTGCGCGCGCGCCGCGAACAGGATCGTATAGACCTCATCGTTAATGTTCCCGTCAGAGCGAGCGTGAAGATTGAGAGCGAGGGCGGGGCCGTAGATGTGGTTGGGAATCTTGCTAACGCAGATGTCATCACCAACACGGGCACGATTCATGCAGACGTGCCGCTCGATGCCGTCCATTTTAATTTTCTTTGGACAGCGAGCCGCCCGCGCTTCCTAAGCGATGTCGAGTTGCCGAAAGTTAAAGAGCGTGCTGGCGGCACGTTCACCATTAGCGGCAAGCTTGGCGATAAGAAAGCCAAAAAGACTGAGCGCGTGCAGCTTGAGTTCACAACGCAACGTGGCGTCGTACTCCTAAACGTTGACCCAAGCATGGTCCCGCCTGATTTGCGTGAGCGTCCGCTCACGGAAGCTGCGCGCGGCATCGTCCGAAGCGGCAACTTTGATTTGATTGAAGCGATACGCAAAGTCAGCCCGCGCATGTTCGGTGATTACGCCAAGACTCTGCCGCCGCCGAGAGATGAACCTTCGCTTCGGCGGAGTGGGTCGCCCGAAAAAGTTGCAACGGAAGTTGCGCCGCAGTTGATGCGTATTCATGCCAGCGTCACGGACCGCACGGGCCGCGCCATCGCGGGGCTGCGCGCTTCCGATTTCACGGTCACTGAAAACGGTCAACCAAGGCTCGTCACGGATGTCGAGCCGACGAGCGCGCCGTTCAATCTAGTGTTGTTGTTGGACGTGTCGGGCAGCGTCGAAGAGCGCATGGATTTTATTCGTAAGGCGGCGCGCAATTTTCTCAACACCGCCAGCCCGCAAGACCGCATCGCCATCATCAGCTTCCGCGACGACATTCAAATCATCTCAGACTTTACAACCGACCGGAGCCTTCTCTCCCATAGCCTGGACCAAATAGAAGCCGGAGGCGCAACTTCGCTCTACGATTCGCTCGCTTACGTTTTGACGAATACCCTGAAACCTCTGCGCGGCGAGCGCACGGCGATAGTGATTCTCTCTGACGGCGACGACAATCGCTCGTTCGTTCCTTTTCCGGCCCTGCTCGAAGCGACGATTGAATCCGGCGCGCTCATCTATCCGCTCTATGTGCCTTCGGGCCTGATTCCGGCGGGAAGCGTTCCCGCTCCGACCGTGACGCTGGACCCACTTCGCACGCGTTATCTCACCTTGACGACGCGCGCAGACGAAGAGGGACGCAAGCTCGCAGACATTTCCGGCGGCGTCTATTATCCCATCACGCGCATAGACGAGCTGCAACGCGCTTACGATGATGTCGTCGCGCAGCTTCGCACTTCCTACACGATTACATACGCTTCAAACTCTTCGGGCGGGACAGAACGCCGCGTGCGCGTTCGTGCCAACCGCGACGGCGCGGCTGTGCGTCTGAGTCCCGTAGTCGGCGTGGCTAACCCTTAAGAAAATCTTTAGCCTCACAGCAATGCCTGCTGGCGTATTTGAATCTGAACTCCAAAAATAAACTATCGTTTAGAGGCGGTCTTTGACCGCCATCTCAACTTGAACCGGCGGGCACAGCCCGCCTCTAATCGATAGTTGATTGGTCGAACTCATTTGCGATTCTTGTAATACTCAGAAACTAACGGCTCAGGGGTTTACTTTTCATTCTTCATCCCTCATCCTTCCGTCCTGAACCATGTCTTCTTCTCTGCTCTTATCCCTTTTTGACGCGACGGAACGACGCCCGCTCTCCGTGACGGAGTTGACGATGCAGGTGCGCGGCGCGCTTGAGCAACGCTTCGCTTCCGTCTGGGTCGAAGGTGAAATCTCAAACTTCAAAGCGGCTGCATCGGGCCACTGGTACTTCACGATTAAAGATGAAGGGGCGCAACTGCGCTCCACCTGCTTTCGCGGAGTCAACGGGCGGATACGCTTTCGTCCATCGGACGGCTTGCAGGTTCGCGCCCGTGGCCGTCTGACTGTTTACGAGCCGCGCGGCGAATACGAGTTGATGGTCGAAGCCTTAGACCCTATCGGCGCGGGTGCGTTGCGCGTGGCTTTCGATCAGATGCGCGAACGCCTCGCCGCCGAAGGACTCTTCGATGAAGAGCTGAAACGCCCGCTTCCGCTTCTGCCGCGTCGCGTCGGCATCGTCACTTCGCCAACTGGCGCGGCAATACGCGACATCCTCAACGTGCTCTCGCGCCGCACGCGCACAGTCAATATCATCTTCGCGCCCACGCGCGTGCAGGGTGAAGGCGCGGGCGATGAGATCGTGCGCGCTGTTGAGCTGTTAAATGAGCATCACACACGCGCGCTTGTTGAAGGACGCGCTGAAGAGATGATTGATGTGATTATTGTCGGGCGCGGCGGCGGCTCTGCCGAAGACCTCTGGGCCTTTAATGAAGAGCAGGTGGCGCGCGCGCTTCGTGCGTCCGTGATTCCTATTATCTCCGCAGTGGGCCATGAGACTGACACGACCATCGCGGACTTTGCCGCAGACGTTCGCGCCGCCACGCCTTCAGCCGCCGCCGAACTCGTCGCCGCGCGCGAAGATGAAGTTGAGGCGCACGT
>JBAWGU010000488.1:0-3019 GCA_049593215.1 Pyrinomonadaceae bacterium | reverse complement strand
GCCATAACCGCCGCGACCGCCACCGCCGCCGCCACGACCACCGCGATCTTCGCGCGGGCGCGCTTCGTTGACGTTTAAGTTGCGACCGTTGACTTCCTTACCATTGAACTGTTCGATGGCCTTCTCGCCTTCTTCTTTCGTAGCCATCTCGACGAAGCCGAAGCCGCGCGAACGTCCCGTCTCACGATCTTCGACGACTGAGGCAGACTCGACCGTCCCGGCCTGTGAGAAAAGCTGCTGCAAATCCTCGCTCGTCGTCTGGAACGCGAGATTGCCGACGTAAAGTTTCATAGACATAACTGTAGTTGTTCCTTCCCCTTGCTATGAAGGAGTATCAAGAGAAGCTGCGAATCGAAGTTGGCTTCGGAGTAACGGTAGTCAGCGAAGGCTCGCGTTCGGATGCTCTGAAAAATTGAGCGGCTTCTTTAAGTTGAAATCGGCCTGCTCTCGAACTATCCCAAACGCCGCCGCCATTCATCGAGGCACGGGGCGCATCACCGTTGATGCGCGAGAGAAGGAGTAACTGCCGACTATGATGCACTAATTGGCCCTTTAGATGCAAGGCAATGGCCCGCCTCTGTCGTTTGAGGAAGCCGGGAACAAGAGTATATTAGACGCTATTCTCAAAAGAATCGGAGCTGACAATTACGGGGCGGAGGTGCGAGCAGATGAGGGATCGAAGCGGGCGAGGGGAAGGCGACGTGTTGAAGGGCCTGGCGGCGGGTGTCATCGGCGGCCTCGCCGCAGCATTTGTGATGAACCAGTTTCAGGCCGCGTTGAGCAAGCTGATGGAAGGTGAAGAGCGTTCGCACGGCGCGCAATCATTGCAACAAGGCTCTCCGCAGCATGGCATCGGGCGCGAGTTACAGGAGGAGGGCAAGGATGACCCTAATGACACTGCCCCGGCAAGACTCGCGCAGGCCATCTCTGTCAGTGCCTTCGATCACGAATTGACTAAGAGTGAGAAGGAGGTCGCGGGCGCGGCGCTTCATTACGCGATGGGCGCAACGTCGGGCGCGCTCTACGGCGCAGTCGCCGAGATTATTCCCGAAGTGAAGATTGCAGAAGGCATCCCGTTCGGCGCAGCCGTCTGGCTCATCGCTGACGAAGGCATCGTGCCCGCCGCCGGATTATCAAAATCTTCAACGGAATACCCGCTCTCAATTCATGCTTACGCGCTCGCCTCTCACCTTGTCTTCGGACTGACGACAGAAGTTGTGCGGCGCGCGGTGCGTAATGCGATGTGATGAATTGTTAAATCCGAGGCGCGCAATAGCAGAGCAAGAGGGTTCACGCTGGAGGCGCAAAGAACTGAAAAACAAGAGACGCAAAGTTGAGGCTCAGTCACTTTTGCGTTCTTTGGTTCTTCTTTTCTTTGCGCCCTTGCGTGAACCCTCTACTAGCCACGCCAATCACCTCCGGCTATATATAAATTTCAGTCATCCGTCTTCTCATCAGTATGCGTCACCGGCGAACCGGCAGGCGAAACGCCGTGCTTCGTTATCTCGTGTCCGAGATAACGCGCCATCACGCTATGACGCCGCCCGTATCCGAAGTAGATCACAAATCCTATCAGGAGCCAGACGCCGAGGCGCAGCCAGTTCTCCGCAGGCAGCGAGAACATCAACAGCAGACACGTCCCGATGCCGAGTATTGGAATGAGCGGGACGAGCGGCGCGCGAAAAGGTCTCTCTGCATCAGGGTGCGTGCGCCGCATGATGAGTACGGCGGCGCAGACGATGACGAACGCCAGCAGCGTTCCGATGTTGACCAGATCGGAAAGAATTCTGAGCGGCAGCAGCGATGAAAGCAGCGCGACAAAAACCCCCGTCAGGATTGTTGACTTCCAAGGCGTGCGATACTTCTCATGCACGGCCCCGAAGAAACTCGCGGGCAGCAATCCATCGCGCGCCATCGCCAGCAGGATGCGCGCCTGGCTGAGCATCGTCACTAATACAACGGAAGTGATGCCGATGATCGCGCCGAACGAGATGAGCAACTGCGCCCACGTCAAGCCCACCTGCCTGAACGCATCCGACACAGGCGCGTTGATGTCTATCTTGTTGTACGGGACCATCCCTGTGAGCACCGCGCCAACGCCCATATAGAGCACTGTGCAGATGAGCAGCGACGTGATGATTGCGATAGGAACATCACGCGCAGGTTGTCGGGCTTCTTCCGAATGCGTCGAGACCGAATCGAATCCGATGTAGGCGAAGAAGATAATTGCCCCGCCCGCGAGCATCCCCAAAGGCTGGCCGCCCGCATCGGATTGGCCCAGTAAAGTTTTGCCAAAAAAGTTGATGCCCGTGTAACCGTAGGGCGCGAACGGATGCCAGTTGGCAGGGTTCACGTAGAACGCGCCGACGGCAATCACGAAGATCACGATGGCGACTTTGAGAATCACCATCGCCGCATTGAAACTCGCGCTCTCCTTGATACCGATAACCAGAACCACTGTCACCAATCCGACGATAATCATCGCCGGAAGGTCCAGAATCTTTCCCGTCGAGACGAGGTTTCCGAGCGCAGGATTGTAATCAAACGGCGCATCGGTTAAAGCGTTGGGCAGATGTATGTGAAAGATGCTGAGGAGGTCTTGAAAGTAAGCGGACGCGCCGTGAGCGACGGCGGCGGCTGAGACAGCGTATTCAATAATCAAGTCCCAGCCGATAATCCATGCGAGCAGTTCTCCCAGCGTCGCGTAGGCATAAGTGTAAGCGGAGCCTGCGACCGGAGCCATCGAAGCAAACTCCGCGTAGCAGAGCGCGGCGAAGGCGCAGGCGAGTCCCGCGACGACGAAAGAGAGAATCATCGCCGGGCCTGCGCGCTCGTGCGCCGCCACGCCCGTCAAGACGAAGATGCCCGTGCCGATAATCGCGCCGACCCCAAGGCTCGTCAGTTGAAGCGGCCCCAACACGCGACGCAAACGATGCTCGCCAGCCATCTCTTCCAAAAGCAGCGCGAGCGGCTTCCTAGCGAAAAGCTTACTTGCCATCTCTTACGGCCTCCGTAGATT
>JBAWGU010000487.1:0-1759 GCA_049593215.1 Pyrinomonadaceae bacterium | reverse complement strand
CTCTTTCTCCTTTGACGATTGCTGCGCGTCGTCGCGGTCATCCAGGGGCATTGCGCGTCAAGAGCCTCTCAGGTTTAACTCGAATTGAATTTTATGGAGAGAGGGGGAAACTATAAAACAGTTTCGAGTTTCGGGTGACGAGTTTGGGGTTCTGATTTTTAACTCCAAACTCCAAACTCGAAACTCGAAACTAATCTTTATCCGCCAACTCTTTTTCTTTCGCGGGAGTGCCGAGCGACACGTTGCCGACGACTTCAAGATCAAAGCCTTCGAGGGCCGCGACTCTCGGCGGATGATTCGTCAGCAGGAGAATGCGCCTGAGGCCCAGCTCATGCAGAATCTGCGCGCCCACTCCGTAATCACGATTCGCGCCGTAGCCCGTCACCAGCCCCGCCTCATGCAAGCTCATCCCGCGCTCCTGCATCAACGCATACGTGCGCAACTGGTGGACCAGATCAAGGCCGTGCTCGCGCTGTCTGAGGTAGAGCACGACGCCCCGGCCTTCGGCAGCAATCTTTTCAAGAGAAGTATGCAACTGAAAACCTGTGTCGCCAATGAGCGAGCCGAACATGGCAAAAGTCACGTTCTCCGTATGCACGCGCACAAGCACAGGCTCATCCGTCGAGACATCGCCCATCACCATCGCCAGATGCACTTCGCCGTTCATCACGTTCTCAAACGCGATGGCGCGAAAGAGTCCGAAGACGGTCGGCATCTCTGTCTCAACACTGCGGCGCACTAAGGTCTCTTTGCGTATGCGATAGCGCACAAGGTCTGCGACAG
Organism: Pyrinomonadaceae bacterium; assembly: GCA_049593215.1. GTDB lineage: Bacteria > Acidobacteriota > Blastocatellia > Pyrinomonadales > Pyrinomonadaceae > JBAWGU01. The sequence goes on along the minus strand of JBAWGU010000487.1, from coordinate 976 downwards.
AAATAATCTTCAGGTCATGCTCAACGGCAAACGCTTCAAGCTCAGGCAGGCGGGCCATCGTCCCGTCCGCATTCATAATCTCGCACACGACGCCCGCCGGATAAAGGCCCGCAATGCGCGCCATGTCAACGCTCGCTTCAGTCTGGCCGGGGCGCACCAGCACGCCGCCTTTCCTCGCCCTCAAAGGAAAGATGTGGCCCGGACGCGCAAGGTCCTGTGGGCGCGTCTTCGGATCAACCGCCGTCAGGATAGTCGTTGCACGATCCGAAGCGGAAATCCCTGTCGTCACGCCCTTGCGCGCCTCAATCGAGACGGTAAAAGCCGTGCCGAGAAACGAAGTGTTATCCGCCACCTGCATCGTCAGATGCAGCTCATCGCAACGCTCTTCCGTGAGAGGCATACAAACGAGGCCGCGCGCGTGCGTCGCCATGAAGTTAATAATCTCAGGCGTCACCTTCTCAGCCGCGCACACAAGGTCGCCCTCGTTCTCGCGGTCTTCATCATCAACAATAATAATCATGCGCCCGTCGCGTATATCTGCGGCAGCGTCTTCAATCGAAGCGAAAGGCATTTTCGATTCAACTCAACAAATTTGGGAGAGATAAAATATCGCCAGTTATGTTACCTGAAACGAAACATTTTTGCGACTAATGATTAAGAGTTCCCTACTCAGCTAAAGCCAAGCTCCTTGAGCCTCTCAATAGTCAGCTTTGAATCTTCGCTCCCGGTGTTTGAGCTAACGATCAGGATGCGCTCGACATACTTGGCGATGATGTCGGCTTCTAAATTGACTTCATCGTTGGGCCGCAGGTGTGAGAGGTTCGTCACGGCCCAAGTTTTTGGAATCACTGCAATCTCAAAATATTCGTCTGTCAAACCTGCGACAGTGAGGCTGATGCCTTCGACAGCGACAGAGCCTTTGAAGACCAGATATTGCGCCATCTCTTTCGGGTAAGCGATGCGAACAGTCCATGAG
>JBAWGU010000486.1:0-3044 GCA_049593215.1 Pyrinomonadaceae bacterium | reverse complement strand
ACTGAAAGCGACTGGCCGAGAGATGGGAAGCCGGAGGTTGCATTCTTAGGCCGCTCGAATGTGGGTAAATCGAGTTTGATAAATTCGCTGCTGGCAGTGAAGGGGCTGGCGCGTACCTCTTCGACGCCGGGCCGCACGCAGTCCTTAAACTACTTTCTCATCAACAATCGTTTCCATTTCGTTGACCTTCCCGGCTATGGTTACGCGCGCGTGCCGAAAAATATTAGGGCGACCTGGGGAGAAATGGCGACAAACTTCCTTGCCAAGCGCAGTGAGCTTGTGCTATCAATTCAAATCGTAGATTCGCGCCACGAACCCACGTCACAGGATTTGCAGCTTCACGACTGGCTTCAACATCACGAGAAGCATAGTCTGGTAGTTGCCACGAAATCCGATAAGCTCTCAAACAACGAATTACGTAAAAGCATGGAGCGCACGCGGCGCGCGTTTGGAACAGAAGAAGTGATCGCTTATTCCTCTACGACAGGACGCGGACGCGAAGAGGTCTGGCGAGCGATTGAAGAAGCAATAAAACAGTTTTAGATTTTTGTTTGCCGGTTGACACAACTACCCTCGCTCATCCGCCACCGAAATTCTAAGACCGAGAATCTAAAATTTCCCAAAGCCCCTTTGTAGTTTTCTGATTTGCTACGAGGCCACGCGCAGGGTACAATCTGTCATCCAAAGCAATACGGAAAGATTCCCGCGCACACTTTAACGGTTTTGCAGACGTGGACTGCCCGCGCGCGTCAATCACCTTTTTAACAAGCGGTGAAGTAGAAGGAAGCGCCCCACACGCGCAGCACGTTGGGCCATGATACGTTTCAGAGCGAGCATCATTCCCGAAAAATAAACCAACGACCCGTTTTCATCAAAATGACAACACTGCGGCATTGAACCGCAAAAATAGAGGCACAAAGTAGCGGCCAAAATTTAAGAGGGCCGCACCATAGAGAAGAACTGAAATGTCACAACGTACACCACGCACCAAGAGTGCAAGCAATAGCAGCAGCAACAGCAGCGCAGACGGCGATAACGGAACCAGCACGGCCACCGCCGTCGAAGCCCCGCCCGAGCCGGAGAAGCCCACAAAAGAATCTTCCGCCAAAGAATCTAAAGGCGAAGACATCTTCAATCTGGCCGATTTGAAAGACATGTCCATCTCGAAACTCACGTCGATTGCGAAGACGATGGACGTGCCCGGCGCAACAGGGATGCGCAAGCAGGAGCTTGTCTTCAAGATTCTTGCAGCGCAGACCGAAAAGAGCGGTCTCATCTTTTCCGAAGGCGTGCTGGAAACTTTGCCGGACGGCTTCGGCTTCCTGCGCGCTCCTGAATACAACTATCTGCCCGGCCCTGACGACATCTACGTCTCGCCTTCGCAGATACGCAAGTTTGACTTGCGCACAGGCGATACCGTCTCAGGCCAGATTCGTCCGCCCAAAGAGGGCGAGCGTTATTTCGCGCTCATCAAGGTCGAGGCCATCAACTTCGAGGCTCCGGATCAGGCGCGCGAAAAAGTCTTCTTCGACAACCTGACGCCGCTCTACCCTGACGAGCAACTGAGGATGGAGACGGAACAGGACAATCTGGCGGCGCGCGTCATTGATCTGGTCACGCCCATCGGCAAGGGACAGCGCGGTTTGATTGTCGCTCCGCCGCGCACGGGCAAGACGATGCTCTTGCAGACCATCGCCAATTCCATCACGCAGAATCACCCTGAAGTCACGCTCATCGTTCTCCTCATTGACGAGCGACCCGAAGAGGTCACGGACATGCAACGCTCTGTCAACGGCGAAGTCATCTCTTCGACATTTGACGAGCCGCCGACGCGCCACGTGCAGGTCGCGGACATGGTGATTGAAAAAGCCAAGCGGCTGGTCGAGCACAAGCGCGACGTTGTGATCCTGCTGGATTCAATCACACGCCTTGCGCGCGCGCACAACGCAGTCGTGCCGCCGTCGGGCAAGATTCTTTCCGGCGGTATTGACTCGAACGCGCTTCAGCGTCCGAAACGCTTCTTCGGCGCGGCGCGCAACATCGAAGAGGGCGGCTCGCTTACAATCATCGCCACCGCGCTGATTGATACAGGCTCGCGCATGGACGACGTGATCTTTGAAGAGTTCAAAGGCACGGGCAACTGCGAAATACATCTTGACCGCCGCTTGAGCGACAAACGCCTCTTTCCGGCCATTGACCTGCAACGCTCAGGCACGCGCAAAGAAGAGCTTCTCCTCAGCAAAGAAGACCTCAATCGCATCTGGGTCATGCGCCGCGTTTTGAATCCCCTGTCCCCCGTTGAGCAGATGGAAGTCGTGCTTGAAAGATTGGAGAAATCCAAATCCAATGCCGAGTTTCTTGCATCAATGCAGAGCTAAAAGATTGTCCATTGTCCGCTGTCAGTGGTCCGTTGTTCGCTGGCCTTAGTTGAATCTTCCAACTGAACCCAGCATTCAAATAACAACTGACAACGGACTACGGACAACGGGCAGCTTTTCTTGACAAACGGGCATGGGCTTCGCATAGTATCTTTTCAACGCTCTACTAAATTGGATTGGTTGCGGCACTCCCTGACGGTGGCGCAGAGTGGAAGAGTTTGCGCATCGCAATACTTTCAACTGAAGCTGTGCCTTTCGCCAAGACGGGTGGTCTGGGCGATGTCGCGGGCGCATTGCCCGGCGCGTTGACGGAGCAGGGCGCATTCGCCTTTTTGGTCCTGCCGCTCTACGATCAGGTTGATCGCGGGCTGCTTGATAAAACGCTCTTTGAAAATTTTGATCTTGAATGGCGCGGAGGCCGCTATCGCATACGTGTCTGGCAGAGCGACCGCATCGGCGCTCCGACTCTGTTCATAGAAGCGCCGGAATATTTCGGGCGACCGAAGATTTACGGCTACTCGGACGATCACCTTCGCTTTGCTTTCTACTCGCGCGCGGCCCTCTCGCTCATTCGCGCCGTCGGAGAGCCGCCGGACATCATTCACTGCAACGACTGGCCCTGCGGCTTCGCGGCCTCAGAGCTTCGCGCGCGTCGTCGCTTCGACC
>JBAWGU010000485.1:0-3986 GCA_049593215.1 Pyrinomonadaceae bacterium | reverse complement strand
ACTACTATCTCGACTCCAAAATCTGGCGCGTGAGAAGAGACCCTTCAGTCGGCAAAGCATTAAGGATGGAATAAAAAGTCAGGAGTCTGAAATCTAAAGTCTGGGGTCAAAGGAAAAATGCTTTTCGCCTTTTGACTCCAGACTTTAGACTTCAGACTCCTGACTCTTCTTAATCTTCGCTATGGTCTTCGCCGTCGTAGTGCATCACCACGCGCTCTTCATCAACAATGGTTTCAAGATGCACGGGGCGACCCCACAGCGTATAGACGTGTTCGAGAGCTTTGCGCGCGTAGCGAACATCCAGTTCCGAGCCTTCATAAGCGTGTTTCAGATAAAGCTCGCGGTTGCCGTTGTAGTCGCCGTCCGCGACCTCTATGTACGGGAAACCGAAGTTGGTCATGTTCGCCACAAGCTGATCGCGCACTCGCTCCCAACGCTTCTCTGTAATCGTCCATTCCTCTTCATCCACCAACTCGTAAACGAACAGGTCAAGCTCTTCGCACAACTCTTCGGTCAGGTAGTTGCGCAGGAAAGAGACATCCGATTCCATCTCTCTCACTTCAAAAATCTTCTGCCGCCCTTCGCCGCCGCGCATCCCGAATTTCTCTCTCTCTTCCTGAGAAGGATTCTCCCAGCGCCTCTCAATATCCTCGAAAATTTTGTAGCCGAGATAATAAGGATTCAGTTGTCCCTTGTGCGGCGAGACAACGCCCGAATGAAGGTCTGCAAATTCAATATGCTCGCTGTCGTTCAAATCTAATTCACGCATGATGCGAGAATGCCAGAAGCTGGCCCAGCCTTCATTCATCGTCTTAGTTTGCATCTGCGGAATGAAGTATTCCATCTCTTCGTGAATCATCGCCATCGCGTCGCGCTGCCAGTCTTTCAGGGAGGGCGAGTTGCGCATGATGTAATAGATGAGGTCCTTTTCCGGCAGCCGCTCGCCGTGCGGTTTCTCTTCTTCGAGAAGCTCCGGCTCTTCTTCCTTCTTGCCCAGATTCCAGATGTCGTCGTAGCGGCCTTCGACGCGCGCAGGCTTGGGCTTGAAATCTTCCGCGCGCTCGCGCTTGATGAAAAAGTTGGGGTCAATATGTTCTTCAATGGCGAGCACTGCGTCAAGGAATCGTTCGACGTTCTTGCGCCCGTGCTTGAACTCGTATTCGGTCATCCGTCCTGAATGAGTCGAAACGCTGTCAACCATGTGGCGATTGGTCTTTGAGAAATAGACGTTGTTCTTGAAGAAATCCACGTGGCCTAAGACGTGCGCCATGACCATCTTGTTCTGGACGGGGCTGTTGGTTTCGAGTAGAAAGCCGTAAGACGGATTGGTGTTGATGACGACCTCGTAAATCTTCGACAGTCCGAAGTCGTACATCGTCTTCATCCGGTGATAAGCCTTGCCGAAGGTCCAATGAGAGTAACGACCGGGCAGAGCGTAAGAGCCTATCTCGTACATCACGGTCGCGGGCACAATCTCGAAGCGAGTGGGGAAAAGGTCGAGGCCGAATTTTTGGGCCACTTCCCAAATCTGTTCGAGAGCTTTTTCGAGGTCTTTGATTTCGTTGTCCTGCATAAAGCGTCCGTTGTCAGTTGTCCGTTGTCAGTTGTTCCTCTGAATAAGGGTCGTAATCGTTCTGCAACGGACTACGGACCACTGGCAACGGACAACTTTTAGAGTTCATTTCGTTTCCCGAAGAATTGCTTCAGCGCAGGATAAACATCTTCCTTATCGTCAATTCTCACGCCGACGAATCTTTCCTTATTCTTCAGACGGTCATTGAAGATGGAAAGCAATGCGCCCGAAGAGCGGCGATAGCTGGCCGCGCCCTCTTCGCCGATTTCGCCGTAGCCGAAGAGATTGCAGATGGTGATTAACTGGTCTGCGAGGCGCACGGCCTCTTCGTTATCGGAGTAGTAGTTGTCGCCGTCTGAAAAATGGAACGGGTAGATATTCCAATCCGCAGGCCGATAGCGTTGCTCTATGACTTCAAGAGCGAGTTGATAGGCGGAAGAGACAACCGTGCCGCCAGATTCGCCCTGTGTGAAGAACTGCTCTTCCGTGACCTCTCTCGCTTCGGTGTGATGAGAGATGAAGACGATCTCTACGTTGTCATACTTGGTGCGCAGGAAGCGAACCATCCAGAAGAAGAACGAGCGCGCAATATATTTTTTGAACTCGCCCATCGAACCCGAAACGTCCATCAACGCAAGCACGACTGCGTTCGACTCGTAGCGCAAAGTCTCTTCCCAAGTCTTGAATCTGAGGTCCTCTTTTTTGATGTTGCCGACTCTCGCGCGTCCCTCTTCGCGCGCGTTGCGCCGGATGTTCTCAAGAATCATGCGACGCTTATCAAGATTCGCCATCACGCCCGTGCGACGAATCTCGTTAAATCGCGTCGTCTTCGATTGCACCGCCTTCTTCGCTTTCTCTTCAAGAAAGGGAAGCTGCAAATCTTCAAAGATGAGCGCGGCGATCTCGTCTATGTTGATTTCCGCTTCGTAGTATTCGCCGCCGCCGTCCTGTCCGGCTTGGCCGCCGCCCTGTCCCTGCCCCTGTTGATTCTCGCGCCCGATGACATCGCCGACTCTGGTTTTGCCGTCGCCCTGTCCAACCTGTTTGCGCTTGCGATAGTCGTAACGAAACTTGTATTCATCGAGCGCGCGGATGGGAACTTTGACCGTGCGCTTGCCGTCGGAGAGGATGATCGCTTCGTTAGAGACGATGGAGCCTAGATTCTTTTTGATGGCCTCTTTGACGCGCTCTTTATGACGCTCCTGATCAATGATGCCTTTGCGTTGAAGCGACCAGTCGTTGCGTTGAATGGACATCTCTAAAACCTCGTAAATGGTAAATCGTAAATGGTGAATGGAGGATAGCCTTTCTACCATTCACTTACTTTTCATCATTCACAACTCTTAACTCTCTACCGCGCTCGCGGCAAGCAACTCAACATCGCGCGCAGCTTCCGTCTCAACATCTTTCGCACGACAGAAGTTTGTGACTAATTCTGTGAACTCCTTCGGATACTCTTCCTGCGGCAGATGCCCGCAGCGTCGAAAGATAATCAGGCGCGCATCCGGTATCACACGTTTGAGATGCCTGCCGGAGCGCAAAGGAGTGTCCGTGTCATCTTCGCCCCAGATGATGAGCGTGGGCTGTGTGATGTTGTGAGCCTCGCGCTCTATCCGTTCCGCCTTCCAGCGACGCAGTGTGCGCAGGACTGCGCGCTGCGTGCTCGAAGCCCTCAAGGGCAGATGACGCGCCTGCAAACGCTTTTCGTCAAACAGTAGATGCGCAAACTCCGAATGAATCTTTTTCAAACGCCGACGTATAATCCAGCGCGAATCGAGCAGCAGAGGCGAAACGATGTCGCCCAAGAGCGGCGCGCGTGCCACACGCAACATCGCCTGATTCTTCGGCTCGTCGTTAATCACAGCATCAACCAGCACAAGCCGTTCGACGCGTTCCGCATAATCGAGCGCGCAGACCGCAGCAATCGCCGCCCCGTAAGAGTTGCCGACAAACGCCGCGCGCTCGATCCCCAATTCGTCCATCAAGCGCAGGATCATGCGCGCCTGAGACTCAATCGTGTACTCGCCGTTCGCAGGCTTCTCTGAGAAACCATGTCCCAAAAGGTCCGGCGCGATGACGCGGAAACCCGCCGCAGCAATCGGCAGGAAGACTTCGCTCCACACCAGATTGAAAGCGGTGAACCCGTGTATGAGCATCATTGCGGGCGCATCTTTTGGTCCAGCCTCCTGATAATGCACACGCGCGCCGTCAATATTTATAAAACGAGAATGGCCTGCATGAGCGAACTCGCCAGCGTGCTCCGTCCATTCGACATCGCGCGGGCGGCGCAAGAGCTTCGCGACCACAGCCACGCCCGCCAGTCCTGATGCTCCTGCAATCCAGTAACGTTTTTTCATAAGCGAAAGCTGTCAGCAATCCATAGTGATTTCAAATTGAATGTAATCAAATCAAC
>JBAWGU010000484.1:0-2488 GCA_049593215.1 Pyrinomonadaceae bacterium | reverse complement strand
CTTCGGGCGGAGTCGTCGTCTTGAAAAGACGCTCCTCAATCCATTCGAGACATCTACGGCTCACTGTTGCCGCGTCTGTCTTGTCGCCCGTGAAAGGATCGCGCAACGAGTTAGGATACGGCACATGCACAACGTCGAGGACTTGACGATGAAAGCCTTTGCGTTGAGCTATCTTTGATGAAGTCAGCGAGAGCGAGCCGAGCGTGCGACCGTGAAAACTGTTGAAGAAGGCTATGAACTTCTCGCGCCCTGTCGCGTGCATCGCAAGCTTCAGCGCAGTCTCTACGGCCTCCGTGCCACTGTTGGCAAAGTGCGTGCGCGTAGGCGAAGGCACAGGCGTAATCTCATCAAGCTTGCGCGCAAGGTCCGGCATCTGCCTGTAGTAATAATCTGTCCCGCACATGTGAATCAGTTGCGCCGACTGGTCCTGTATTGCGCGCACGACTTCGGGATGGCAGTGGCCCGTAGAGCAAACGGCGACGCCAGCGTTGCAATCAAGAAAAACATTTCCGTCAACATCTTCGACCCACATCCCGTTTGCGCGTTCGGCAACGAGCTTGAATGAAGGGCGCGGATACGAAGGCGTCACAAACTGTGCGTCGGCTTCGACAATCTTCTGGCCCTGTGGACCGGGCAGAGCGGTCTTAATCTCCGGTCTCTTCGGCGGAGCGATGGTGGACATAATCTTTTCTCCTTCTCTTAAAAGCGAGGGAAAGTTTAATTTTTCAAATAGAATAATGCAGGCGAGTTTATTTGAAGATGCGAAAAGCTAGTCCGCGAAGAGATTCGCGCGTGATTCGAGGGGACGAAAGTGTATATGGCGAAAGTAGAACATGATTAAAGGCGTGTCCGTTGTCCGTGGTTAGTATAAATCAGCGCTGAGCGACTGACAACGGACAACTGACTACGGACAACGGGCAAAGCTTTTAACGCCGTTTCCAGCGCACGCCGTCTTTGGTGTCTTCGAGCGTGATGCCGCGCTCCGCGAGCTGGTCGCGTATCTCGTCTGCGCGCGTGAAATCTCTGCGGCGTCGCGCTTCCTGTCGCTCGTCAATCAACGCTTGAATCTCCGTGTCGAGCATCAACGGTTGCTCTGTGCTGAAAATCTTCAGCACAGAGTCGAAGCGTTCGATGAGCGCGAGTAGCTCTCGCTGGTTATCTTCAAAAAGATCGCAATCGGAAATCGCCGTGTTCACTTCGCGCGTCAGATTGTGAACAGCCGCGAGCGCGACCGAAGTGTTAAGGTCGTCGTCAAACCCTGCCTCGAAAGCTTGCAGGGCGCGCTCTGCCGTCTCGTGCAGGCGTTGACTCATGCCCGGCTCTGCGCGAGCCTCCATCAGACGAGAACGAAAATCTTGCAGGCTGGCGACAGTTTTCTCTGCTGCGCGCAAGCCATCAATCGTGAAGTTGAGCTGCGAATGATGCGGGACGCTGAAGAGAAAGTAGCGCACGGCGGCGGGCGTGAAGCCCTGCGCCTGAAGGTCGCGGAAGGTGTAATAGTTGCCCTTCGATTTCGACATTGACTCGCCGTTCACCTTCAAATGCTCGAAGTGAATCCAGTAGTTGACAAACTTCTCGCCCGTCGCGCCTTCGCTCTGCGCAATCTCGTTTTCGTGATGCGGAAAGACCAGATCAATTCCGCCCGCGTGAATGTCGAAATGCTCGCCCAGATATTTCATGGACATCGCGGAGCATTCGATGTGCCAGCCGGGACGTCCGCGCCCGATGCTCGCTTCCCAGGAAGGCTCTTCGGGCGTGTCCGGCGCTTTCCACAGCGCGAAATCGCGTGCATCCTCTTTCTCATACTTGTCCGTGTCCACGCGCTCGCTCGCTCCTGCGATGTTGCCCGCGAAATTAATCTTCGAGAGCTTGCCGTACTCAGGGAACGAAGCGATGCGATAGTAGATAGAGCCTTCGGACCTGTAAGCGTGACGGTGCTCTTCGAGTCGTTCGATGATTGAGACCATCTCAGGAATGTGGCGTGTCGCGCGCGGCGCAACTTCGGGCCGCTCGCAACCAAGCGTCTCAAAATCTTCCCAGAACGCTTCGATGTACTTCGCTGTGTAATCGTCAATCGGCTGCCCGGCCTTCTGCGCCTGCGCGATGATGCGGTCGTCCACGTCCGTGATGTTCATCACGTGCGTCACCTTATAGCCCTTGAATTTGAGATAGCGGCGAATAATATCCGCGAAGATTGCCGAACGGAAATTGCCGATATGCCCGAAGTCCCAGACGGTCGGGCCGCAATAGTACATCCGCGCCTCGCCCTCGCGTATCGGACGAAACTCTTCCGTGCGGCCTGTTAGCGTGTTGTAAAATCTAAGCATCTTTTTCTTGCCACTTCCGAACGTGTTGATGGCTCTCTCTTCCGTCTCCATCCTTTGGTGATTGTTTGAGAGTCTAGGGAAGGATGAGAATTGAGTCAAACAAACCTTGAGTCTTGGGAGCGTCGAAATGGTTCACGCAAAGGCGCAAAGAAGAGAAAGAC
>JBAWGU010000483.1:0-2140 GCA_049593215.1 Pyrinomonadaceae bacterium | reverse complement strand
TGACCCGCCCGCTACCGCAGGCGGTTCTGACATGAGCGATTATTTGCGCTCCGGTTTATCTGGCGACGCAGAGGCTTTGCCGGATTTACGCGCGAAGCGTTGGCTGAGGGCGTCGAGCGCGCCGTCTAGGGCCGCGCCCTGACCTCCTGCGCGCGCATACTGGTAGACGAGCAGCGCGGCTGTGTAGGCTTCGCTGCCGACAGCCAGATAAGTGTCTTCGACAAACTCTTGTAATTGCGAGAGAGCCGCCAGCAGAGGGGAGAGAGCGAGGAACAGTTCAACGTCCTTACGCATCTCTTCCACGTCGAAAGAACGCGGCAGGATGTCCGGGTTCTGAGTCGCAACTTCCAGAGCCTGCGTGACGAAGGCGCGGCTTTTATCGCCCATCTTCGGCAGCGTGCGGCGTTCTTCCGGCGTCAGGTCAATGAGAAAAGGGAGTTTCTGTTTGATGGTGTTGATGGCAGCAAGCACCGCCTGCTGGTCTGCCTGAGAGAGGGCTGCGCTGATTCGATTATCCGGCATGACGGAGGGTTCTCCTTTCGTGGCGCAAACGGTTTGAGGCGACAAGTGCGGGCTGAGGCCGTAGTCTCTGCGCCTGAAAATGGTGTTGGAATGAGAAGCTAACGAAGCGCTTGAGTACGTTAGCGGTGAACGAATGTTAAAGCGCGGCGAAGATATAACCGTTGCCCACCGAAAGTCAATCAAATTATTGTCAATAAAAAGAGGGGCAAGGATTTCCCAAGCCCCTCCGGTGATGTGTGGTTTCTTTCTGGTCCCGATTCGTTACCTTATCTGCTGCTATTAGCAGTCATACCACTCATCTTCCCAAAACTCCGTCACGCATCCGCTATGGTGTGCGCCGCCATAACAGGGCAGAACGTACCATCCGCACTGCACCGTATAGGTGTTGTCCGTGTAGTAGTAGATGTCATGCTCTTGACGGAACTTTGTGCCGGCATTGGCGCTCGTATGCGTAGTCGTCAGCGTCGTCATGGCAACTACCGCAAAGAAGAGCAATAGTGCCAGACTCCGCGTCAGGCTTTTGATTCGATTCAACATGATTGTCCTCCTGCTAATGGGTTGAGATGAGGCCAGCGAAAGTCTGAGGGTTTCGCCAGCAGGAATTAGGGGATACAGACGGTAAGATATGCCTGTCAGGAACGGGTGTCAATGGTTAGGCACTAATAGTGGGTCCAATTTGAAGATGAGTGTGGGGAGAGTTAAGACTCACCGCAGAGGCGCAGAGACAGCGCAGAGTTTACGCAGAGAGGTTGAGAAGCATTCAATCCTCTGCGCTTCCTCTGCGCGAATCTCTGTGCCTCTGCGGTGAGCTTCTTTATTCTTAAAGATCGTACTCTTTGATTTTAGTGAGCAGGGTTTTGTAGCTGACTTCGAGGGTTTCGGCGGCGCGTGTTTTGTTGTTGTCGTGGAGGGTGAGGGCTTCTTTGATTTTGCGGCGTTCGATGAGGCGGACGGCGCGCTCCACCGCTTCGTTGAGTGTGCCTGTGGTGTCGAGGTCTGTGAGGGCTTCGGGTTCGGTGGGGTCGTGGCGGATGAGGCCGAGATCAACGGGTTCGAGCGCGGGTGTGTCTGAGAGGATGCAGGCGCGCTCGATTGCGTTTTCGAGTTCGCGGACGTTGCCGGGCCAGTTGTAGGTGCGTAGGGCTGTTTCGCAGTCTTCGCTTAATGAAGCCTCGCGCCCGCGTAGTTCTTTGCCGAGTTGGGCGGCGAAGTGGCGTGCGAGCAGCACTGCGTCTTCGCCGCGTTCGCGCAAGGGGGGAATCTCTATGGGAAAGACTGCGAGGCGAAAGTAGAGGTCGCGGCGAAACTCTCCGTTCTCGACTGCCGCGCGCAGGTCTTTGTTCGTTGCGGCGACGACGCGTACATCAACGGGGACGGGTGCGCGCCCGCCGATGCGGTCAACGGTTTTCTCTTCGATTGCGCGTAGGAGTTTTCCCTGAACGGCGAGGGGCAGTTCGCCTATCTCATCTAAAAAGACTGTGCCGCCTCCGGCGAGTTCAAACTTTCCCTGGCGGCGTTCGCTTGCGCCTGTGAATGCGCCGCGCTCGTGGCCGAAGAGTTCGTTTTCAATCAAGGTGTCGGGGATGGCGGCGCAGTTGATGGCGACGAAGGGTTTGTC
>JBAWGU010000482.1:0-4455 GCA_049593215.1 Pyrinomonadaceae bacterium | reverse complement strand
GAACAGCGTTGGCCCAGAACAATCAGTATGAGCGCGCCGCGCGTCTCTTCGCGCGCGTCAACGCGCTTGTGCCGCACACTTACGAAGTGCTCTACAATCTCGGCGTCGCGCTCTACAACCTTGATCGCAACGACGAAGCGACAGGCGTTCTTGCAGAGGCCGCAGACCTCAACCCGCAACCCGCCGAGACCCATTTTCGTCTGGGCCTCATTGCCAGCGCGCGAGACGATCACCCGAACGCCATCGAAGAGTTTAAGCACGCCATCGAGCGCGACGGGAAAAATGCCAACTATCATTTCCTGCTCGCGCGCGAGTATTCAAGGTTTGGGTACTGGGAAGGAGCGATTTCTGAGAACACACGGGCCATTGAGCTTGAGCCGAAGCAGGCCGCGTATGTTCTGGCACGCGCCAACGCCTATTACCGTAAAGGCGAATGGACTCTGGCTTCCGAAGGATTCGAGGCGGCGGCTGCGCTTGATCCAGCCATCGAAAACATAGACTATCTGCGCGGCTACGCTTACCGCTCCGCAGGCAACTTTGATCGCGCGCGAGAGATTTTAGAAAAGTTTGTGGCGACGCACCCTGACCATGTTGACGCGCTGGCGAGTCTCGGCTACGTCGCTATCGAGCAGGGGCGACTGGACGAAGCCGAAGCTCCTTTGAAGCACGCGCTCCAACTCGCGCCCGACGAAGTGCCTGTGCTTTATGATTACGCGCGGCTGGCCGTCAAGCGGCGCGATTATGCGGAAGCGGTCGCGCGTCTGAGTCGCGTGATCGAAAAATTCCCGACGCTCACGCAGGCGCACTATCAACTCTTTCTGGCATACACGCGCCTCAAGCAGACGGACAAAGCGCAGGTGGAGCTTGCGGAATTCAAACGCCTCGAAGCTCTCGAAAAACAGGCGCAGCAGGAACGCATCTATGATGAAAAATTACGAACGCAGCGAGTGCTTGGTCAAACCCCACAGTAGAACGTATCATCTGACCAAACAGTAGGGACAATGAGAGACAGATTCAAACAGGATGGACAGGATAGACAGGATGAAGAGCAAGGATGAAGGATGAAGGATGAATGGAAGTCGAAAAGCTTGCTCTTCATCCTGTCCATCCTGTTAATTTATTGATTCGATAAAAGTCGGGCTGCGGACTCGGCTCTGCCCCTACTATGTAGTGCCGCAGATTGTAAGGCAAGAGAAGGGATTTACCTCGTGAAAACAATTTTAGGAAGGCTGCCGATCATCACGCTCATCATGACCGTCGGATTAGTCATGCTGGCGAACGCTCAGGAAGCTTTGAACAGACCGTTCCAACAGTGGACCAAAGATGATGCAGAGAAAATCCTGAACAGTTCGCCGTGGGCCAGGATGCAGGAAGTGCGTATCAAATATGCAGGGCAAACGCGGCCCGTCGCGGGAGGCCCGCAACCGGGTATCGGCGTCGGGGGCAGCCCGGCTTATGAGAGGACTGACCAGAATACGATCAACTCTGCGGGCGCGGAAGCTCCTGTGGATTTTCAGTTCACGCTACGCTTGCGTTCGGCTCTGGCCGTGCGCGAAGCTCTGGTTCGTTTGAAGCAGATCGAAGCGAAGTATGACAAGATGAGCGATGGCGACAAGGCCGCTTTTGATGCGAAGATGAAGGGCTTGCTGGATTGCCCTGCCTGCGTGGATAATTACGTCGTCACTTTGAGTTCAAAGTCTAAAAACAAGCCGGGGGCCGATGCCGTCTTCACGCTTTTCGGAGGCGCAAAGGAAGATGACATCAAGCGTTACATCTATCTTGCCAACGAGCGCGGCGAGCGCCGCAGTCTGGTTCATTTCGCGCCGCCGAGAGCGCCCGGCGCAGAGGCGACCTTCTTCTTTGCAAGGCTTGACGATAAAGGCACGCCGCTATTCACGCCCGGGACCAAAGAACTGATCATCAACCTGACGGACAATGAGGTCAACACGATTACAAACTTCAAAGTGGATGTCACGAAGTTGATCGTCAACGGCAAAATTGATTTCTAAGACAGAGCTTCAATCCGTGCCTGATTTTTCAGGCGCGGCCTTAGCTAATCGCTTATGAAAGACAGCAATCCCCAAATCCTTTCCGCTCGCTCACGTCAGGCGCACGCCGACACGAGAGCGAAATGGCTGGTCCTGTTTCTCTTCCTCTTTGTTGCCGTCATCTTTCTGGCGCGCGGCGCGAGCGCAGGGCGCGACAAGGATAATGGCGAGGCGGATAGGGCGTATAACGAAGAGATCAGAAAGAATTACGATTTCAAGTTTGGCCCGAATCCTTTCTTGCCGGGCAACGCGACCACCTCGACGGGCGACTTCATCCCCGCAGAAAAATTTCTTCCTGCCACACGCTGCGCGCAGTGTCACACGGACGCTCACGCGCAGTGGCGACAGTCTGCGCACGGCAACGCCTTCCGCGAGCCTTTCTACCAGAAGAACGTCAAAGACTTAATCTCGCAGCGCGGCATAGAGTTCACGCGCCACTGCGAATCCTGCCACAACCCTGCGGCTCTTTTCTCAGGCGCGCTGACCAAAAATTCCAAAGTGAAACGCCCGTTTGACGAGGACGGCGTTTCCTGCATCGCCTGCCATTCAATTCAATCAACGGAGAATCGCGGCGTTGGCGGCTATGTGATGGGCGAACCCGCGCTGCTGGTCAAAGAAGACGGAACGCATCTCCTGAACGTCGCGGATCAGGATATTTTGAATGACATTCCTTCGCATCGTCGCGCGGTGATGCGGCCCGCGCTCCGCTCTTCAGAGTTCTGCGCGTCTTGTCACAAATCGCAAGTGCCGCAGCAGTTGAACGATTACAAGTTCATGCGCGCCTTCGCGGTCTTTGATGAATTGCAGCAGTCATCTTTTTATAAAGAGTCGCCGCATCCTTTCTACACGCGCGACAAAGAATCCTGCCAGTCGTGCCACATGAAGAAAGAGGCTGCGCCGCTCTTTGACGTGTCGGCCAAAGAAGGACTCTTAAAGACGCATCGCTGGGCAGCCTCGAACACGGCCATCCCTGCTTTCTACAAGTACGCGGAACAGCTTGATGCGGTGACAAAGTTTCTTGAGGCTGATGCTGTCGGGATAGACATCTTTGCCTTGCATCGCAAATCCGCAGGCATCAGCGCGGAAGATTTCCTCGCGCCTGTCAACAGAAACAGTTTTCAGGTCAAAGGCGGCGACCGCATCACTGCGGATGTCGTCATCACCAACAAGAACATCGGCCATTCGTTCCCGCCGGAGCTGCGCGACTTCTATGAAGCCTACGTCGAGTTCACTGTCACGGACGAAGCGGGCAAGACCCTCTACCAGTCAGGCTTCATCAAGCCGAACGGCTATCTTGATGATGCGGCGCACAACTACAAAACTTATCTCGTCAAAGCTGACGGCTCTTTTAACGACAAGCATCACATCTGGCGCACGCGCGTTGTGGCGCAGAACAACCAGATCGGGTCCGGCCGCTCAGACCTCGCGCGTTACCAGTTCCGCATTCCTGCCAGCGCGCAGGGCACACTGAAATTGACGGCGCGCGTTCGTTATCGTCGCTTCACGCGCATCTTCAGCGACTACGCGCTCGGCAAGTCCGTTGACTTTCCGATTGTCACAATGGCTTCGACGGAATATGCGTTACGCGTTGGCGAAAATTCCGCGCTGCCTCCTTCGACGGCGAAGAATGCGACTGCCGATTGGCGACGCTGGAACAACTACGGCATCGGACTCTTCGACCAGAAGCAGTATGCGCTCGCCATTGACGCTTTCACGCGCGCCTCCGAATTGGACGAAAAATATCGCCCGATGGCGCAGGTCAATCGCGCACTCGCCATGATTGAGCTTGACCGTTACGACGAAGCCGCGAGCGTGCTTGATGCAGTTGTGAAAGCGAACCCGACAAACATGCGCGCTCTCTTCCAACAGGCGCGCATCTTCGAGCGTCGCGGCCAGTTGGATGCTGCCGAAGCCAACATCCGAAAAATTTTGGAGGCTTACCCGCGTGACCGCATGTCATGGCAGATGCTCGGCGAACTCTGCAAGATCAGACGCGATTACACGCAGGCACGCCACTGCTACGAGCAGATTCTTCAGATTGACCCGGAAGACACGGGAGCGCATTACAACCTGATGCTCATCTATCGCAAGCTCGGCCTGATGGAAGAGTCTAAACGCGAAGCCAAAATCTTTGCGGACCAGAAGGACGATCCGTCAGCCGCGCCGCTTGCCAACGAATTCCTGCGCAAGCACCCGGAGATGAGCAACGAAAGCGTCTTCTGGCACATACACAATCTCGGCGAAGGGAATTAAGAGCAGGGATGAGGGATGAGGGATGAGGGATGAAAGAAGAAGGATGAACGAGGAATGATGAACGATGAAGTAAAGACAAAAAGTTTTTTATTCATCGTTCATCATTTCGCATTCATCGTTTCCTGTTCATCCCTCATCCCTCTGCCCTCATCCC
>JBAWGU010000481.1:0-5478 GCA_049593215.1 Pyrinomonadaceae bacterium | reverse complement strand
CTACACATCCTGCCCGATGGAAATATAATCGAAATAGATGAATCGGCTCTGCCTTCCATCTGGTAACTTCGACGGCAAAATAAACAGGCAGCACGAGTCTCTTAGTCTGAACGCGAAGATAGGTTTCTGAATTTCCGCAAGTTATAGCCACAACACTTTCTTAAATATCTGTTGAGGAGTGAGCATGTATAAGAATAGACCCACTACGAAAGAGCCGACCCCGATGATTGACTGGCCGCCGCCCTATGGCGGGGCCATACCGCTCCCGCTCGGGCCGACGGATAACTGGTGGTCCGTCGCCAGAAAGACCGGGCGGATAAATCCCTGGGACATGATTCAGTATAACTTTCAGACGACGGACCCCGATGTTGTCAACTGGTGCATGTTTCACCTGCTCAAGTGCAGGCTGGTCACAAAGGATAAGAAGAACTATCGCTTTGGCGGTAAGGAAGACGGCACGCCTGTTGTGATTTATGTTCCCAGCCACAGTTGGGAGCCGCCGAAAGAAGCCCCTGCCGGTTCGGACATTCCTGACCGTCCAGAGGAAAGCTTCAATGACAAACTGGCGAACGTGCTCGTTCAGACGATTCTGCAAAACCACGCGCTCGGCTACATTAACTTCGGACTGTCCGGCTACTGGATTAACCAGACACTCTTTAACGCGGTCAGGGAGCGCATCAACGGTGGAGGGATTGCCGTTTATGCGAGGCCGTCAAATGGCAAGGCTGAATACGATAGCGCCATCAACGCTCTCTTCGTTCCATTCTCCAGCGCGGTCACAGCCAAAGCTCTCATTCTGCATGAGTGCGTTCATGCCGGGCTGGACCTTCTGAAAGCTGCCAGGATACGCGTCGTTGACGACGAAGCGCTCGCTTACATCTCTCAGTGCATTTACGTTAGTAAAAATAAGGCTGCCAATCCTGAGATCAGAACGGTCGGTGATGATGAAGACTGGTACATGAATCAAGTCTTTGATAAGGCATGGGCGATAGCCATGATACTGATTCGGGGCGAGGTTCCTTCCACCAGTGATTACGATGCCCTGCGTAGCGCACTTCTGGCTACTCCCAAATACGGTCATGGCTACGACTACGCTGCCTATAACGGCATCGGGTGGTGAGGCTCAACCGTAGAGCCAAGCGACTACTCATTTGATCTGCGTTCAAAAGCAATCAGGCTTTGTTGCTTTGAGCATCATTAGCCATTGACGTTCGAGCGTCTCGTCGCTCCCGCCTGCCCTTAAAATTTCCTGCCACAAAAACCACGCGCGCGGTGTTTACATATTTGAGCGGTGCAGTGTGCAATCCATCCGAAAGGAAAACAGACCATGAAAAAGTTAATCGTTCTCGGCGCGGCATTATTAATGCTCGTCTCTGTTCAATCCTACGGGCAGAAGTGGAAGAACAAGACGAAGGACAAGCATTTTGAGCCTGTCGTGAAAGAGAATGTTCGGGACTACGCTGGCAAGTATGTCGGAATAGAGTCGAGCTACTCTCTTGAGATACAGGCCGGAGCGGACGGACGCCTGATCATCAACGTTTATGAGAATGGACGCAAAGCTCTCTTGAAAGATATTCGAGTTGACGGGGCGAAGCTAACAGCGACCAAAGTTTTCGAGGATGGCACAAACGGAAAGTTTGAGGGCGAATTCGTCAACCGCGTGCTCAACGGCCAGACAGCTTTTGGCATCATCGTGGAAAGCAATATTCACATCGCAGACGATGTCACCTTGAGCAGACTCTTTTATAGAAGACAGTAAGGCAGGAGAAGCAAGCAGCCAGCCATCAGATTAGCCGCCAGCCGCTAACCTTTGATCATTTACTTCGTATTCCGACGCGTGGCTGTAGGTGAAATAGAGCGCGAGCATGAAGGCTATGAACATGATGGCGGCGGCGGTCCAGAAAGTTAAGCGCAGCGAATGGTCGCTCATGTGATGCAGGTTTCTGTCCGTGCCGTAAGTCTGTATCGCGCTATAGATCAGAAACGAAGCGAGCAGAGGGCCAACCGCACGCGAAAGGCTGGCAACAGATTGCGTCACGCCAAGCACGCCGCCCTGCTCGCCCGCGCCGACGCTCTTTGAAGCAAGACCTGTCAGCGAAGGAGTCGCCAGAGAATTTCCGACGGCGAATGTCGCGCCGACTGCCAGCAGCATGAGCAAGCCCGTATGTGGTCCTGTCAACGGAATGGCAAAGAGGCTCGCGGAAAAGAGCAGCGCGCCCGCGATGATGAGAGGCAGCTCGCCAAAGCGTTTGACCAGTCGGCCAATCAATCCGCCTTGAATAATTGCGCCGATGACGCCGACGAAAACAAATAGCCATCCCGTGTCGTGCGCGTCGTAGCCGAAGCGATACATCGTGAAGAGTCCGAAAGATGTCGTCATGATTGAGAAGGCGACGACGAAGAGAAAATAGATGGCAAGCACGAACGCGAGCCTCGATTGATGAAGCGCACTGAGGAGTTGCGACCATCTTCCGGTCGCGGCTGAGGCGCGTGCAGGATGATCTTTCGTCACCGTCTCAGGCAGCATGAAGTAGAGCAGGACGGCGTTGGTAAACGCGAGACCTGCGGCGAAGAGAAACGGCACGTTGATTCCCCAGCGACTGAGTATGCCGCCGATGGCTGGACCAAAAATAAATCCGAGTCCGAAGGCCGCGCCGATTAGCCCCATGCCCTTCGCGCGATCTTCCGTTGTCGTCACGTCCGCGATGTAGGCTTGCGCCGTAGAGATGTTGCCGCCCGAAATGCCGTCAATGATGCGGCCCACAAAGAGCATCCAGAGGGTCGTCGCAAAGCCGAGGATGAGAAAGCCCACACCTGTGCCGATGATGCTTGCCAGAAGAATAGGACGCCGCCCGTACCTGTCAGACCAGCGACCCAAAAGAGGCGTGAAGATGAGCTGCATAATCGAGTAAGAAGCAAACAGCAACCCGACCATTCGCGCCGAAGCATGAAAGCGCGTGCCCTCGACATAGAACGGCAGCACAGGAATCACAATCCCGAACCCGACCAGATCAATGAAGACCGTGATGAAGATAATCAGTAGCGGAGAGCGTTTCATAGGTGATAGGTGATAGGTGATAGGTGATAGGTGATAAGAGGAATGCTTTTTCCTATCACCCATCACCTATCACCTATCACGGCTTTTTACCTTCTTCGATTGCTCATTAACAATTTGTCCACGGAAGCCTGACCGCCGCCTGCGATGAGGAGCGCGAGCGCCATAGCGAACAGAGCAAGCGGATATTCATAGCCGCCTTTGTTAGCGAAGAAGTTGGGCCAATGCACGCCGACGACGGCGACCAGCATCACGCAGGCGATAAAGAATGCGCCCACTCTGGTTAGGAGTCCGAGGAGCACGAGGATGCCGCCGACAAATTCCGAGAAAGCCGCCGCGCCCATCCAGAGCCACGCCGGGCGCAGGCTGAGCGGCGCGGGCATAGAGGTAATCGCTTTCAGCCCCGGGCCGCTAAAGGACCCCAGAACTTTCTGCGACCCGTGAGCGATAAAGACGATGCCGAGAGCGAGTCGCACAGGAACTGTAAACCACGAAGCCGTAGTAGAAATCAGTCGTCCGAACATTGTCAGATACCTTTCATACGAAAAAATGGTTTGAGGCAGTGGTCATATTAAAGTCTCTCGCGCCGGAAAAGGCAAAGGGAAAAGGCAAAAAGTCGCAAATGAAGCTAACGGAAACTGCGCCCCGAATTTTTTCTGAAACCAATTTACGAAAAATTTCGTTGACAATACGAAATCTTTCGTAGTAATGTTCGCCCTGCTTCAAAGTTGAAGAAGAGAGGACACCAGAGTTTTGAAGAAAAAATTGCAGAGACCGACGGATGCGGAGTTGGAAATCCTGAACGTCTTGTGGGAGCAAGGGCCTTCGACGGTGCGCGAGGTGCAGGACGTTTTGCAGAAGCGGAAGGAGACGGGCTACACGACCGTGCTCAAGCTGATGCAGATCATGGCCGAGAAGGGTCTTGTCGAGCGTGACGAAACGGAGCGCGCGCATCGCTACAGGGCGCGGCTGGCGAAGGAGCAGACGCAGCAGCAGCTTGTGGGCGACCTCTTAGAGCGCGCTTTCAAAGGCTCTGCCGCGCAACTCGTCATGCACGCTCTTGAAAGCCGAAAAACTTCCGCCGAAGAACTCAAAAATATACGCAAGCTCTTAGACGATTTCGAGCGAGGTAAGTGATGAACACCACCGACACGATGCTCGCCACACCGCTGCTTAAAGCGTTGGGCTACTCTCTGATTCATTTCATCTGGCAGGGCGCGCTCGTCTGCCTGCTTCTTGCGAGCGTGCGCGTGATGCTCAGAAAGTCAGGGCCGGGCGTGCGCTACACAGCCGCCTGCGCCGCGATGCTGCTGATGCTCGCGCTCCCCATCATCACAGCCTTCACAGTTGCGCGCTCTTCCGCTTCCTTTGCTGCTCTCTCAAACACGCAAACGAAGACGCGCGCAACTGTGACGCTCGCTCAAGAAGCTGCGGCGACAAGCATGAACGCGACACAAGCCGCCTCGTCAAACGAATCAACGACCGTCTCATCCGTCTCGACAACCTTGCAGGAATGGACTACAGCAGTTTCTTCATGGTTGACAAACGAGCGCACGCAGTCGCTTATACCGTGGCTCGTCTCCATCTGGCTGGCAGGAGTGCTGCTGCTCTCTGCGCGCGTCTTCGGCGGATGGCTCATGGCGCAGAGACTCAAGCGCAGCATGACGCGCAACGCGGAAGAGTTGTGGCAAGCGACCGTGGCGCGACTCTCGAATCATCTGGGCATACGCCGCACCGTGCTGCTTTGCGAATCCGCGCTCGCAGAAGTTCCGACAGTCATCGGCTGGCTGCGCCCGGTCATACTAGTTCCCGTGAGCGCACTCGCGGGCATGAGCGCGCAACAGGTCGAAGCCCTGCTCGCGCATGAACTCGCGCACATACGCCGTCACGATTATCTAGTCAATCTTTTGCAGACGGTTGTTGAGACGCTGCTCTTCTATCACCCGGCGGTGTGGTGGGTCTCGCGCCAGATTCGCATTGAGCGCGAGCATTGCTGCGACGACATGGCGGTCGCAGCCTGCGGCGACGTGCTGGTCTATGCGCGCGCGCTAACGGAACTCGAAGAGTTGCGCGCTGGCGCTCTGCCGCAACTCGCAGTTGCAGCTAACGGCGGCTCGCTCATCACACGCATACGCCGTCTCATCGAAGCTCCGAAGCCCTCCGCGCACAGGGGCGCAACATGGCTCGCAAGCCTCATCGCGCTCTCCACAGTCTTCTGCATCTGGGCCGGAGCGCAGAGCGCGCTCATCGGCAAAGCAAAAGAGATTGTGAAAGCAAAGCCCTTCATCTCTTCCTATTTTCAACCGGCAAAATTTCAAAAGGAAGAAAAGCACGGCGATTGCCCGTTGTCTAATCCAAACGTGATTCACGACCCGCAGCCTGTCGTCGTCAAAGTTGATATTGATGAAGACGATGCTGTGAAG
>JBAWGU010000480.1:0-3084 GCA_049593215.1 Pyrinomonadaceae bacterium | reverse complement strand
TTTTTAACTTTCCTTCTGCGCGCAACAGGGATTCGCACTCATCGCAAAGGTTCTCTGCGTCAACGGCGGGGTCGCAACCGTAGAGGCAACCGCGCACGCGCTTGATCGGCGGCAGGAGGTCTGCGAGGGCGCGCACGGCTGTTGACTTGCCCGTCCCGCGATGGCCCATGATGAGCACGCCGCCGATTGAAGGGTCAATCACGTTGAGCAGCAGAGAGAGCTTCATCTCCTCTTGGCCGACGATTGCCGTGAAAGGATAGACCGGAGATTTTTTTCTTAGTGGAGATGCGCGCAAATCCTTTACAGCTTTCTCCTGTTGTTTACTCATCTACTTTTTATGATTCTTTTTTAAGGTGCCTTGAATCCAAGCGCCAAGCACACTTCCAACCCCGTAGAACATTAGTCCTGTAAAAATTACCGCAGCAACAGATACGATGGGCGAATCGTTTTGCTTATTTTTCATGTATTCCCAGAGCGTAAGACTTTTCGGTTGCTCTACATAAGAAAAAAGCCAAGTCATCAAGATTATGCCTGCAATTCCGCAAACGATACCGATTGCCATGGGGAGGCGCTCATTACTTCCAGCATTCAGATGCGCTTTCTCCTCCTCGGCACGCCTGCGCGCTTCGGCCTCTTCGGCTAAACGGACCGCTTTCAGTCGCTTCCCTTCTTCTTCAGCATGGCGAGCCTTTTTCCCGGCCAGCTTCTCTGCGCGAAGCCGAGCTTCTGCCTGAGCACGGGCGCGCGCCGCTTCATTTTCCGCCTGATTACGTTTGCGCGCCTCTTCTCCTCGCTTCCGTTGAAGCTCCGTGCGACGCCACATCTCGTCTGCTTCAGTTTGCAGAAACTCTTCATCTGCTTCGTGCCCATGTTTGTCCGATTCGAGGCGTGCCTGCTCTTCAGCTTCAAGCCGCTTGCGTTCCTCTTCAGCCTTACGAAGAGCTTCTTCTTCCGCCTTCTTCTCCGCACTCTTAATAGCTTCCGGTCTTTCTGCTTCAAAATACCATTCCAAAATCGGAATCAGTTGGGCCAGCGATTGCTGCACGTCCGCAGTCGTGACCTTCTCACCGTAGCCGTGTGTCCCGATGTTGCCGAGTTTGCGTATGGTATTAGCGTAGGCATCCAGCCGCGCTGGAAAGCGCTTTTCTCTGACCAGACGTTGCAGAAGATTTTCTAAAGGTCTGGTGCCGGGGTCTTCGTTAAAGTGACGCTGATAGACATCACGAATCATGTACTCTAAAACTTTGCGCGCAAGGGTCAGCGCCATATCAGGAGCATTATCCGCGATGAGGATGACCCTTTGAATCCCTTCGCGTAGTTCGAGAAACTCGTCCGAGATATGATCCAGCCGCTCTAGTATCAAATGGAGTTTTTCGTCTTCCATATTTCCCGGAACAATTCAGGTGCGCGCCACTTCGAGCGTTTCCTCTGTATTTATACAGGCCGCCGTCACACTGTTTAGTTTGCACAGTTTATCTTCGAGCGCGCGTTGTGCAAAAGCTTGAGTTGTCCGATAGGCCCTTGAAAGTGCGGAGGCGCAATATTGATGACGCTTCATTATTAACCGAAAAAGAGAGGCGACGGCAAGTTTTAACTGTCTGATGCGGGTGACAAAAGTGTGCGCCTTCGTTATCATGTTGACTCTCAAAGAAGCGTGATGAAGGTCACAGCGTTGGCCCTCTGCCATCTCTTATAATTTTCCCGGACTCTTACTATTTGACTGTGTAATTAGATGTCAACGATAGAAGAAACAAAAAGCGAGACTCGGCTTCAGCCAAAAGCGAAACCCAAGAGAGAGAGCTTTGTTGCCCGGATTGTGAACGGCGTGCTGGGGCTGCTCAGCTCCGTGCGCTTCGGAATCGTCATTCTCTGCCTGCTCGTCGCGGCCTGCATGACGGGAATGCTCATCATGCAGCAATCCGTCGAAGGCTTTGATAAATATTTCGCGGAGCTAACGCCTTCGCAGAAACTTCTCTACGGCACGCTCGGCTTCTTCGACATTTACCACGCATGGTATTTCAATGCGTTGCTGATGCTTCTCTCGCTGAGCATCGTGCTCGCCTCCATTGACCGCTTTCCCGGCGCGTGGCTCTACATCAGAAGAAAGAAGCTTGAAGCCGCGCCCGCTTACATCAAGCATCAGAAGTCCTCGACCACGTTTACAATCAAAGGCACGGATCGTAAAGCTGTGGCAGAGCGCGTCAGAGAGGCGTGCCGCAGCGTCGGACTCAAGCCCACCGTGACGGAGAAAGGCGAACGTACCTTTCTTTTCGCAGAGCGCGGCGTCTGGAACCGCTTGGGCGCGTATGCAGTTCACGTCGCGCTGCTGACGACATTCTTCGGCGGCTTTATGACGGCGCAGTTCGGGCGCACGGGCCAGATGAAATTGATGCCCGGCATCTCTTCTTCAGAGATGCAGCAGCTCAGTTTTAATCTGGACCAGATAGTGCCCTTCACCGTGCCGCTTCCCTTCACCATCACCTGCACGGACATCCAGCAGAAGCTGATTAAGAAAGAGGGTACGATTCAAGCGAACAACACGCTCGACTGGCTGACGCGCATACGCATCAAAGACGAGACGGGCGAGCACGAAGGACTCGTGCATCTCAACGAGCCTCTGGATTATCGCGGCTACAGATTTTTTCAAGCGAGCTTTGACGGGATGGGACAGGCGCGCAACATCACGCTGCGTTTGACTCCGCAAAGCGGCGGACAGCCTTTTGATGTGAGCATCCCACGCAACGGCTCGACTGCGCTTGCCGACGGAACGAAGATCGAATTCTTAAGTTTCTTTCCAGACTTTGTAATCGGTCAGGGCGGCAAAGGCGACACGGCTTCACAGGAATACAACAAGCCCGCCGCGCTCCTGCGCATCACGACTCCGGGCGGCGAACAACTGCGCGCCTACGCCTTTGCGATGGACTTGCCTGACGGCGCACCTGTCGGCGCACCTGTCGGCGGCTACAAATTCAAGATGACGGATTTCGAGAAAGTGCCGCTCTCGCACATCCTCTCGATTCAACACGACCCGGGCAAATCAATCGTCTATCTAGGCTTCACGCTCTTAATCCTGACGCTCTGCGC
>JBAWGU010000479.1:0-2710 GCA_049593215.1 Pyrinomonadaceae bacterium | reverse complement strand
AGCGCAGAGTTTACGCAGAGATGTTGAGGGCTTAACTCTCTGCGCTATCTCTGCGCGTCTGCTCTGCGCCTCTGCGGTGAATTTCAATGCTCATCTCACTCAAGATTGTATAGTCCCTATGACGAGGCTGCTTGTTGTTGCACAGTTCGCTGCAAGACATTAAGCTTTAATCAGTGAAGAGCATTCATCTAACAAAGAAAGAAGAAATCAAGCGCAAGGCCGGGCGGCTCCTCTTTATCGGTCTGCCGGGGACGCAGCTTGACCGCCACCTGCGCAAGCTCCTCGGCGAGGTGCAGCCGGGCGGTGTGGTGCTCTTCGGGCGCAACGTCGAATCGGCGGATCAGGTTGTGAACTTGAATGCGCAGATACGCGATGCTGTTGCGCGTCCCGTCATCATAGGCGTTGATCAGGAGGGCGGACTCGTTGATCGCTTTCGTGAAATCTGCGAGCCGATGCCGTCGGCCAAAGCTGTGAGAGATGCTAACCAGACCGATCTGGCTTTGAAGTTTGGCGAACTCTCCGCGCGCGTGCTGCGTCTCTTAGGCTTTAATATGAACTTCGCGCCCGTGCTTGACCTCTCAGGCGAAAATCTTGAGAACGGACTTCGCGCGCGAACTTTCGGCGAGAACCCTTCGGACGTTTCGAGGCTGGCGGGCGCGTATCTTGACGGCTTGCAGCGCGGGCGCATCGTCGGCTGCGGCAAACATTTTCCGGGACTCGGCGGCTCAAGCGTTGATTCTCACCGCCGCCTGCCCGTCATCAAACATTCTTGGGAAGAGATTTTCGAGCGCGACCTGATTCCATTTATGGACCTCATGTTTCATCGTCCGGGCGATCGGCTCTACGCAGTGATGATGAGCCACGCGGCGTTTCCTGAAGTCTCGGAATTTTTGCAGGCATGGTTTCGCCGCACAGCCGACTTGCCTGCACTCGATAGCCTGCATCAACTTCCCGCCACCATCAGCAACAACGTCGTGATGCGTCTGCTGCGTCTGGGCTTGAAGTACAAAGACCTTGTGATTACGGATGACATGGAGATGGGCGCGGTCGTGCAGACGCTCTCAGTGCCGGAGGCGTCGCTGCGCGCCATCAAAGCAGGCTCGGACATGATCCTGATCTGCGAAAAGGAAGCAAACTTTATCGCCGCGCGCGATGCGATTGTCGAAGCAGTAGAAGCAGGAGAGCTGAATGTGGAAGCTCTTGAAGAGACGGGCAAGAGAATTGATCGCGTGCTAACGGTCGCGGGCGATTGTGAACAGTTCAATCAGGCAGAGTTTGAGACAGCCTCGCGCGACATCAGCGAACTCAAGCGCGCGCTTCATGCCGCAGAGAACGACGAAGAGTATGCGCCGCTCTACGGCACGCCCGAAGGCAGCGAGCGGCGCTCATCAAATTTTTAATGGTTTACTGCGGAACAAGTGGACAGCAACTTTTTATGGTCCACTTACTGACCGATCTTCTGCATCGTCACAGTGATGAGTCCGCCATCGCCAGCCGTGCGATTATAAGAGACCCAGTAACCTGCTTTCGGATACCGCACAAGCTTGTACATTGAGCCGTCAGGCTTGGCTTCTAAGTCTGAGCCGAAGAGTGACTTTGGAAGCGGCGCTTCGCTGCCTGCGCCCATAAAGTCAATCGAGATGGCTGTGACCTTGCCAGTCTTATCGTAATAGACTTGCACCGCCTGTTTTTCATTGAAGACGTAAAAGTCCTGTTCCGTCCCTTTGTCTCGCGGGTCGCCTAGTTTGTGCCTGCACTCATCTGCGGTCATGCCTATGCTCACGCCCTTGAAGTTGCTGAAGAGCGGATCGTCGTCACCTGCTGCTGCGGCGCGTCGCCCCTGAGCGTTGGCTTGAGAGCTTAGACATAGGGAAACCGTCGCAAGGGAAGCAATAGCAAAGACCAGATTGAGCAGAAAGACCGAGAGAAATTTCCTGTTGAAGCACTGCATAATACGTTTGCTCCTTGTAGAAGAAAGTCCTACGGCGGGCGGGCTGCCCGCAGTGGAGGGGTTGAAGAAGAAAGCCCGGCAGATAAGAGTCTAGCGGCCTCGCATTCTTAAAAGCCGGGCCTACCCTTCAAAATTCCAAGCGGCGAGACAATATGCCAAAAACGAGCGGCAAGTCAATAGAAAAGCACAGGGGCAGTTTTGAGTTTTGAGTTTTCAGTTTTCAGAAAGGAAGCGGTTGAGCTTTTCCGTAAACTGAAAACCGAAAACTCAAAACTGCTCTTGCGTGGCTGATTTGTCTGCGGTGACCAGATTGCCACAGACCTTCCGCTTTGCCGCGCGCTTGAGTATCAGGCTTTAGCTAATGGTTTACTCAATATTCCGGCCTATTTGTTGTCAGCCCGCGACAATCTCTACTGTGGCCTGACGCTTGCAGTTCCGGCGGCGTGCAAAAACGCTTGTGAACTCCTCTGCTTGCGTCAACGTCATAAAATTTAGAAGGAGCAAACAATGAAACGAATTTTGATGAACACCGGACTGTCGCTCGTATTGGCTCTCGGCCTTTGCGCGCCCGCCGCTCTGGCAAAGGGCCGAAAGGCTAAGCCGAGTGCAGAGCATGTCGCCGCTATCAAGAAGTGCAATGAAGACTATGCAGCCGCCAAGAAAGAGGCTATGACCAAGAAAGGCAAAGAGAGAAAAGAAGCTCTCGCCGCCGCACAGAAAGCGAAAAAGGAGTGCATCGCAGCCGCACCTAAATAACTC
>JBAWGU010000478.1:0-9144 GCA_049593215.1 Pyrinomonadaceae bacterium | reverse complement strand
CTCTTAATCTGCGCTCATCCGTGTTTATCTGCGGTTTCTAGTTTCTAGCCCTTAGTTAGTTCGTCTGCGATTTCGTTCGCGTCGAAGACTTTGCGCAGCACTTCGATCATGCCGCGCGAGTCAACGGAGATGGCGCGGTTGACCGACTCGTCGTAGATAAAGTTTCCGACGAGCGATTGAATGTTGCCGTCGAAGATCAACCCGACAAGCTCCGCGTTTTTGTTGATGGTCGGAGAGCCTGAGTTGCCGCCGATGATGTCGTTGGTCGAAACGAAATTAAACGGCGTCTTCAAATCAATGGCAGATTTCTTTTCCGTCCAGCGCGGCGGCAGATTATAAGGAAACTGCTGTTTGAAATTGTCCGCGCGTTCATACAATCCGCCCAGAGTCGTAAACGGCGCAAGCTTCTTGCCATTCTCCGTGTAGCCCGCGACCTTGCCGTAAGAGAGGCGCAGCGTGAAGGTCGCGTCCGGGTAAAGCTTCGTGCCTTCGGTATCAAAAAGAGCGCGCGCAATCTTGGAATAGTTAGTGCGCTCGACACCTGTCACTTCTGATTCATAACGCTTGCGTAGCTCGCGCGCACGCTCGTCAATCGAACGCGCCAGCATAATCATCGGGTCTGTCGAAGACTCAATCGCCTTCGCGCCGCCCGCAGCCAACTCTTTGCGATACGCCACATCTTTGAGCTTTGTGCCGTCAATCAACTCTGCGGCTCGCGCTTCCGGCGTCTTGCCGTTTAAGATTTGCTTGACGAGCGGACTGTCTGCGCCGAGGAGTTCAACCATAAACGCGAGCGAGTCTGCCATCTTCAGCTTCTCGAAATCGTCGTAGAGGGGAGCAGGTGAATAGAGCGCAAGCTCAAGCGAAGCGCGGCGCGCGTCCGTGTATTCAGGCAGGCGCTCGTTGTTCGGCTTCGCATTCTCTGCCGCAAGGCGTACAAGCGTTCGCGCGAAGTTGAAGAGAGCGCTGTTAAAGCCTCCGGCCTGGTCCAGTATGCGTCGCTCTTTGATGTAAGAAGGAAGATTTTGATGCGCTTTCGCAATCGCATCCCATGCGTCGCCATACTTCTTCTGCCTTTCGGGATTAGCGGCGATGGATTTGCGAAGCGCCTCTTCCTCTTTCATCTTGCGGTCGAGCAAAGCCTTGTCCTTGAGACCGCCAAGTTGCCCGCGATAGACCTTGAGGGAATTCTGAATGCTGTTCAATTCATTCTGCGCGCGGCGCGTCTGCTCTTCGCCCCCTGTCATGTACTTCTGTAGCATGGCCTCGCGTCTTTCGAGCAGGCGCATCAGGATTGGAATGCTCGTATCACGAAGCTCCTGCAAGTGCGCGACAGTGTTGAGGCGAGAGGTCGAGCCGGGATTGCCTGTCACGAACACCAACTCGCCGTCTTTCGCGCCCGTCTTCGACCACTTGAAAAAGTTTTCAGGATGAACGGGCTGGTCGTTCTCGTAAACGCGCACTAAGGCCATGTCTATATTGAAGCGCGGGTAGTTGAAGTTGTCAGGGTCGCCGCCAAAGAAGGCCGCCTGAAATTCAGGCACGAAGACGAGGCGCACGTCCGTATATTTTTTGTAGCGATAGAGATTGTATTGCCCGCCCTGATAGAGCGTGACGACATCGGAGCGCAGGCCCGTCGCCTTCGTTGACTCGCCTTCGATAGCAGCGATTTCGGCGCGGCGCGCAGTGAACGCGTCCGAATCCGACATACCTTGTTTGACCGCGCCGTTCACACGCGAGGTCACGTCTTCGATGCTCATCATGACGTTCAGCTCAAGGCTCGGCGCTTTAATCTCTTCGGCGCGCGTGCGTGCGACAAAGCCCAGCTTAGCCAAATCTTTTTCCGGCGTGCTGACTTCGTTCACGATCTCTTCGACGATGTGGTAGTTGGTCAGGACAAGTCCGTCCGCCGACACAAACGAGCCTGAGCCGCCGTTATTGAAACGCACGGACGCAAGCTGCACCTTCTTCAACCACGCATCCGTCACTTCAAATCCGTACTTACGTTTAATCTCTGCTCTCGGCACATTGTTGAAAGTCCACATGCCTTCGTCTGCACGCGCCGTCTGCAAAAACACGGGCGCGATAAAGAGAGCCGCGAGCGCCATGCACAGCAATTTTCTTAATCTCATCATTAATCCTCTTTAAGATAGATTTTAGCGGAAGAACCTGTTAGAGCCTGATACTGCCCCGGGGGATGCCTCAAGATGTAACGTTTGAAGATGTATAATGTCAAGCCGATGAGATTCCTCAGATGGAGGCGGCGCAAAGGGATGAACAACGAAGAGATAGCGGAGCGTTTTCAACGTCTCGCTAATTTGATGGAGATTCGCGGCGATGATCGCTTCCGCATACGCTCCTACCGCAACGCCGCAGACATCATAGAGACATGGCCCACACCGCTCAGAAAGATTGCACAGGAAGAGGGCGCGAAAGGCTTGCAAACAATCCCCGGCGTCGGCAAGGCCATCAGCAGCAAGACTATCGAGCTACTTGAGAAGGGCACATTCGACGCATGGGAAAAGCTGACGGCAGAGACGCCCGAATCAACGCTTGACCTGCTGAGAGTCGGCGGCATTGGACTCAAGACAGCCGCCACGCTTCACCAGCAATTCAAAATCTCTTCACTCGACGATCTCAAAAAATTTGTCGCGGGCGGCGGCCTCGAAATGGTTGACGGCATCGGCGAAAAGAGCGCGGAGAGAATCAAAGAAAGTCTGAGGCGTCTCTGATTTGACGTTTAGTTATAAAGTGCTGTGGCGTTAATATTCATTTGATGTGTTAGTCCGAATCACTCGGCACAATTATAGTTAGGCTTCTTCGGGTCTGAATAGCGTAAACTTAAATCATGAGTACGATTAAAACTTTTATTGAAGAGTATCCTCTTTACACTAAGTTCTCCGGCGAGTTCCCTAAATACGATTATGAGTTATATCCGGGGATCATTTCGCTTGATTGCCCTGTATGTAAAGCATCTTGCCCTTTCCACAAACCCGGATATGGTAAAGGGACTAGAATGATTAATATGGGTGGGGGTGAGCCTCCCTCGCCTCCTCTACCGAAAAATGGTATCCATTCTTTAGAGTATGAATGTACTGGCTGCTTGAAAGAGAAATTCTTATGTTGGGTTGAGGTTGAGACGCAACAGAAGTTGATACGTAAGATTGGACAAGTGCCCCCATGGAGCAAGCGTCCAGATAAAAATCTAGAAAAACTTCTCTCTACTCATCAAGATTATTACAAAAAAGGATTAGCGTGTGAATCACACGGCTATGGAATTGCTGCTAATGCTTACTATCGGCGGATTGTTGAAGCAGTCATTGATGAATTATTAAGCTCAATCACTAAACTTATTGAGCCAAGTGAGAAAGAGAAGTATTTGAAGGCATTTGAAGAGACGAAGAAAACCATCGTGGCGCAAGAGAAAATTGCTTTAGTCAAAGATTTACTTCCTGCTGTTTTAAGGCCAGATGGTATGAATCCGCTTTTGATTCTTCATGGTAGCTTGAGTGAAGGGTTACATGATGAAACAGATGAAGAATGCTTAGAATCAGCTAAGCATATTAGAGAAGTGTTGATTTTCCTCGTGAATCAAATTGCTCTGCACCGCAAATCATCAAAGCGGTTTACTGATTCGATGCGTAAACTTTTGGAAAAAAGGAGTGGCAAAGTAGGCGAGGCTTAACCACTCATTCAACCCGATGCCTCAATAGCATTCTTTTCATCGTTGATTTATTCTTCTCGCATTGAATGCCTGCGCTCGGCGCGGGTTAATTCGAGGGTTAGACCTTAGACAAGACAGCTAAGACTTGATATATAACAAATGCTAGCTCAACAGGCAGGAGGCACCTTGCTATATTCCGGTGCAGGCCCGCGACACCAAGTGCCACGGTGAAAGTTGCGGGCTGAGCGCGAAGCGAGGTGCAGCTATGCGCAGACAACTACTTCTCACTCTTTGCTTCTTACTGTTTTCCAACGCTGACGCACAAACCATCGTCACTCGACGCGAGATCAGCATCAGCGCTCAAACAGTCCCGATTAAATTCAGCGAGCGCGGCCACATCTTCCTTCCCGTCCGGGTCAACAATTCCGAGCCACTCTGGTTCGTGCTTGATAGCGGCTCAAGCAGCACGCTGCTCAACCAGCGTCTGGTGCAGAAGCTGAACCTCAAGGTTGAAGGGGTTGGCGAGGCGTCAGGGGCCGGTGCGGGTGCGGACGAAGGTCTCCTGACAAGCGGTGTGTCGTTTGACCTGTCCGGCATCAGACTAACTAATCAGCAGATTCCGGCGATTGATTTTAAGAGACTGGAAACATCTATGGGGCGAGACATTGACGGGCTGCTTGGCTATGATTTCATGCGGCGCTTTGTGTTTGAAGTTGATTACGAGGCGAGCGTTGTCAAGATACATAACGCCGCGACATACCGTTACAAAGGACGAGGTGAGATTCTCCCTATCACGACGGAGGATGGTCATCCGCACGTCAGGCTTAAATTCACGTTGCCTGAGCGCGAGCCGCTCGAAGGTAAATTTATAGTTGATGGCGGCGCAGGCGGCGCGACGATGGAGTTTGCCAGCCCTTTCGCTCAAGCGCACAGGCTGCTCGACACAGTTCAACTACAGGAGAACATCTCTTTGCCCGGTATCGGAGGCGGCGTCAAGATTAGTCGTGGGCGTGGGAAAAGCATTCAGCTAGGGCGACTCGTGCTTGAAAATCCAATCGTCGGATTCCCGCAAGCTAACAAGGGAGCGTTTGCCAATCGCAAGATAGCAGGGCTAATCGGCGCTAAATTTTTGCGACGTTTCACAGTCATCTACGATGATCGCCGCCGCCGCATCATCTTTGAGCCTAATAGCAGCTTTGCTCAACCTGAGTAGTATCAGAGAGCGCCGCAGCTATGAAGCAGGAGGATTAGGGCGCGCTGGCGAAAAGCGCGCTCTAACAAATCCTTTGAGATGAACGCC
Source organism: Pyrinomonadaceae bacterium (assembly GCA_049593215.1). Taxonomy (GTDB): domain Bacteria; phylum Acidobacteriota; class Blastocatellia; order Pyrinomonadales; family Pyrinomonadaceae; genus JBAWGU01. Next base: position 4,180 of record JBAWGU010000478.1, on the reverse strand, counting down.
CGAAACTTCACCTTCACTCAGACAGCAAGTTCGGCTCAATCCATAAATCAGATACATTTTGAATCAGACAACGGAGGCTATGGCAAAGTATCTTGCGGGACATCTTTGTGTCAGAATGGATTTTTGAATCGCAGCCTCTATGAGTGAAATGTGAATACTCTCTGACCGCAATACCCTCGCGCATTGGAGACGATGATGAGCGATTCCTTTAATTGCTTCAGGTGCGGCTACACGACAGACACGCCTACCGCTCAATGCCCTCGATGCGGGCGACGCCTACGCTCCGCCAGCCAGGTTCGCGCGTTCGGCGTGTTGCTCGTTGTTTTAGGCGGATTTCTTGTCATCGCCATTGGTGGGATAAGTATCCTGGTCGTGGGAGCTATCTCTCAAACTGGTAAGTCAGGCTCAAGCGCCAGGTTTACAGGAGGGCCTGGAGACGTATTGTTCATCTTCGGCATCTTCGGCCTTGTGTTTTCGTTCGGACTCGCCAGCATCGCGGGAGGCGTCTGGCAAATCTTGTTCGGCAGAGCCAACAAAATTCTAAGCTATCTGATCTTAGGACTGGGAGCGATATTTTTTATCATCGGGACGGTTGTTAAGTCGCTCGGTTAAGTAGCCGCAGCGCCCTTCAGCAAATACTGATTAAGGAGGATTCCAAAATCCATGAAACGTTTTCCCAAGCTATCTATGATTGTCGTGTACATCACTTTGATTGCCGCCACAGCCCCCGCTCAAACATCTCCTGCGGCAAAACGCTCTGCTCAACTTTTATATGACGACTTCAATTATTCGAGACATGCAGAAATGACCAGACACGGTTGGATCATTCGCACTGTGGCCGGTTGGCCCGGCGTGCCCGGCGCGACGTGGAGGAAAGAAGGCGTCTCGTTTCTCGCTGACACGGAGCGGCGCGGCAATCGTATCCTGCGCATGACATCTTCTACGGACGGCACAGACACAAACACTAATCAAACTCAAATCTGTCACCAGCGTAAATACCTCGAAGGCACTTACGCCGCGCGCGTTCGCTTTACGGATAACCCTCTCGCGGGCATGGGCGCAGATCAACTCGTCGAGAGCTTTTACACTATCAGCCCTTTGAAAGCTCCAATGGATTTGGATTACAGCGAGCTGGATTTTGAGTACCTGCCCAACGGCGGCTGGGGCATCGGCGGCCCGACGCTTTACGCGACCACTTGGGAGACTTTCAGCCCTGAGCCGAATTGGAAGAAGGATAACGTCTTCTATCACACGCTCGGCAGTCAGGCAGGCTGGCACACGCTGGTGACACAGGTTTCCGGCAACAAGGTTAAATATTTTTTAGACGGCAAGCTGCTCGCAGAGCACGGCGACAACTACTATCCTGAATCCCTCATGTCAATAAATTTCAATCTCTGGTTTATCAAGGATGGAATGATTAAAGGCGGCGGCAACGTGCGGCAGTACCACGAAGACATTGATTGGGTCTTCTACGAAGCTAAAAACGCGCTGACACCTGAAGAGGTTGAAGCAAAGGTCGCATCCTTGCGCCGCAAGTCCGTTAAATTTCAAGATACTGTGCCGACGCCCGTGCCTGCATTAGCATCGCCATGTAATTTCTGAGCAGCTTAAACATGCTAAGATAACTTCCCAGACGATTTCCATTTGAGGTTTCCTGTTTATGTACCAGATTGAAATAGACAAAGCGAAAGCACAGATTGCAGACCTGTTCAAAACTGCGCTTGAGGGCGAAGAGGTTGTCATCACGCAGAACGATCAACCCGTTCTTAAGCTTGTCCCGATTGCACATTCTAAACCTCGTCCGCAGTTTGGAAGCGCGAAGGGATTGATTACGATGTCTGATGATTTTGATGAGCCGCTTGAAGATTTTGAAGAATATATGAGATGAGACTTCTACTCGATACGCATACTTTCCTCTGGTTCATCATGGGCAGCCCTCATCTTAGCGCTCATGCCCGTGCGTTAATCGAAGATGTAGCAAACAAAAAGTATTTCAGTGTCGCCAGCCTGTGGGAGACGGCGATCAAGTTGAGCATCAGGAAACTCACTCTATCTGCGCCCTTCAATATGTTGTTTCCCCAGCAACTCAGCTTGAATGGAGTTGAATTACTTAACATCACAATAGATCATGCAACTGTAGTAGCAACTCTGCCGCTTCATCATCGTGATCCGTTTGACCGCCTGCTGGTTGCTCAGGCGATGTTCGAGCAAATGCCAATCATAGGCATTGATACTGCTTTCGATGCTTATCCGGTGACGAGGCTGTGGTAGAGACTGCCTGCTACACGAGCCGTCACTGCGCATTCACTTCACCCCATCTGCGTGTATGAGACAAAATAAGGCTGACATACAGATACGCCTGGCTGTGCCGGAGGATGCCTCGCGTGTGGCATCTGTTCTGCACGAGTCGTTTGTAGAGTATGAAGCCTCTTACACTCAGGAAGCGTTTGCCGCAACTGCTCCGACGAGCGAGCAGATACGGAGTCGCATGATGGAAGGGCCGTTGTGGGTCGCCCTGTCCAGTGGCGTTATCGTCGGCACAGTATCAGAAGTGTCGCGCGGCGAGGCTTTATACATTCGAGGCATGGCCGTCGCCCCTTCCGCAAGAGGAGAAGGGATAGGAAGACTGCTATTGGAGCATTCAGAGAGCTTCGCTTTAGCGCGCGGCTACAGGAGTTTGATTCTCAGCACGACGCCTTTTCTAACCGGCGCTATCCAACTTTATGAGCGATACGGTTTCCGGCGCAGCACAGAAGGCCCGCATGAGTTGTTCGGGACGCCAATATTTACGATGGTGAAGAATTTGGAATCTTCGGATTAGAAGCGCAAAGATTTACGCAATCGTTCGACGCTCAGTTTCTATCACACCTTCCCGCTTCATCCTCTTGAAGCAGCCATCGCACCTTCGGCCTGGCGTTTGACGATGACGAGTGTGATGTCGTCTGCGGCGGGCGTGCCCTGCGCGAATTTTGTGAGCGCGGATTCGATGCGGTCGCGGATGCCTGCGGCGGAAGCCTTGAGGTTTTGCGCGACGACTTGATGAAGGCGCGTTGTGCCAAACTCTTCACCGCCCGGACTCTGCGCTTCTGAAACGCCGTCGGAATAGATGACGAGCACGTCGCCGAGTTGGAGTTGCGTGCGGCCTTCACGATATGGCGCGTCGCGTTTGATGCCGAGCGGGAGTCCGCCGGAATCGAGTTGCTCGACAGTGCCTGCGCCGTGAACGATGAGCGGCGGGTTATGGCCTGCGTTTAAGAAAGTGAGCGCGCCCGTGCGCGGGTCAAGCTCTGCGTAGAAGAGCGTGACGAAGCGATTTGAGGGAATGTTGTCCGCAAGGTAGCGGTTGACCGCGCTGATGGTTTCGACAATCGAATTGTGCGCGGAAGATTGCGCATGGACTGCCGCGTGCAACGATGACATCAGGAGCGCGGCGGCAGTTCCCTTGCCCGACACGTCGCCGAGCGCAATCACCAGACGCCCGTCCTCGCGTTCAATAAAATCGTAATAGTCGCCGCCAATCTCGTAGCACGGAAAGCTGATGCCTTGCAGCTCATAGCCTTTGACAACGGGCGGAGCCGTTGGTTGAAAGCGTTGCTGAATCTCGCTCGCAAGTTGCAGCTCATGCTCAAGACGTTGACGGTCCATCTGCTCTTCAAGGAGCCGCGCGTTCTCGACACGAATCGCGGCGACGGAGGCAAGCGTCGTCAAAACTTTCAAATGGTCTTCCGTGAATCTTCCTTCGGCGATGGGCGAATCCGCGTAGATGATGCCGAAGACTTTTTCGCCGACGCCGAGCGGCACGGATAGAACGGAGCGCACGCCCTGCAAGGTCATCGTGCTGCTCATCAAGCGCGGGTCATGCTGCGCGTCAGCCGTCAGGACCGATTTACCCTGCCCGATGACTTCTTCCATAATGGTGCGGCTGATGCGTATCTCGCCGACTTCGCCCTGACGATCACGCAGGCGCGCGACGGCGACTTTCAACTCTTCGCTGCCCTGGTCGCGCATCATGATGAGACAACGATCTGCGGGCACTGCCTCGAAGACGAGCGCGACAATCTGTTGCAGGGTTTCATTCAGCGTGGCCGAAGCGAGAAGCGTCACGCCGACCTTGCTGATAAGAGCAAGCAAGTCGCTCTGCTTCGTGACTTTTTTCGGCGCGGCGCTTTGCATGGCACTC
>JBAWGU010000477.1:0-2278 GCA_049593215.1 Pyrinomonadaceae bacterium | reverse complement strand
GCGCAAAGAGAAACTGTGCAAAGAGACGCAAAGGAAAAGCTTTTCTTCTCCTGATTCACATTAATAGTTAATGGCAAAGTCAAACGGCTGTGCCCGAAATGCTCTGTGGCCGGACGAGTCTCCATCCAGCCATCAGGCCCATGATTATTTACCACACTTACAAGTCCATCGTTATTGACAATCATTGCGGTCAGGAATAATGTACGTATGCCTTCGCCTACTAGCTCCCCTGCCGACGCGAGATTTATCACACGTTGGCCTCACAAGCTTCCCCTTTTATTCCAGGTTTCGTTTTGAGTTTCTGATTAGCCGCCGTCCAGCATGAGATGAACAAAGAATCGCCGGATAGTTCAAGAACGCTATAGAGACAAAAGTGATTACCATGATACTCAAACACAAGGCCCATGCGCGGGACTCTTCTTCCCGCTCCTGAGCAGTCTTCACAGGGCGAGCCGGAAGTTTGCGTTTATGGCGCAGCCTTCACAGAGAGCCTTTGATTGTGAGTCATTGGAGAAAATTATGAGCAAAGAACGTCAAGTGTTTGCCGCGATTCTAACCGCTCTATTTTTTGCGACGCTCGTTAGTGCCACCTTTAGCGTTGCGACCGTAGATGCCACGTCACTCATAACATCTGCGCGGCCAGCGATGCCAAAGGCTGCGGCTAACGGAAAGATCACCTTCTCCAGCAAGCGCGATGGCAATCCTGAGATTTACCTGATGGATGCTGACGGCGCTAATCAAACGAGGATTACCAACAATCCGGCCTATGACGATCAGCCTCGCCTGTCGCCTGACGGCTCGAAGATTCTCTTCATCAGTGATCGGGATGGCAACTTTGAAATCTACTCGATGAACACTGCCGGTAGCAGCGTGAGCAGGCTCACTAACAATCCTGCGGGCGACGGCTTTCCGGCATGGTCGCCAGACGGCGCTAAGATCGCGTTCGTCAACGGCGACCTCCGCGACCCGTCCACCTTTGAAATCTACTCGATGAACGCTGACGGCAGCAATCGGACCAGACTGACTAACAACCCCTTGATTGATGCAGTGCCCGCATGGTCGCCTGACGGGACCAAAATCGCTTTCATGAGCGGCAACAGTCTCTTCGATCCGAACGGCTTTGAAATCTACGTGATGAACGCTGACGGCAGTAATCGAACGCGGCTCACGAACAACACAATAGCAGATGGTCAAGCTTCATGGTCCCCTGACGGCACAAAGATTTTGTTTGCGAGCGGCGACGCCATGAATCCGTCCGGCATTGAAATCTATACGATGAATGCCAACGGCTCCAACAGGACGCAGATTACCAACAACTCCGTGACTGATGGCTTTCCGGCATGGTCGCCCGACGGCACGAAGATTGTCTTTGCAAGCGGCAGCGTCTCAGATGAAACCGGCGTTGAAATCTACTCGATGAACGCCAATGGCAGCAACCAGACAAAGCTCACCAACAACTCTGCGCTCGATTGGTTCCCGGATTGGGGGACTGCGCCTGCCACCAATCCGATTGATGATGCGACCACGTTTGTGACACAGCTTTATCGTGACTTCCTCAACCGCGAACCGGATGCGGATGGTCTCGCGTACTGGACCCATCAGATAACACAGTGTGGCAGCAACGCTCAGTGTATACATGACCAGAGAGTCGGCGTGGCAGATGCTTTCTTCTTTGAAGATGAATTTCAGAAGACGGGCGCATACATCTACCGCATCTACAGAACAGGGCTTGGCGTGAGACCTACTTACGCGCAATTCAACGCAGACAGGGGGCTAGTGGTTGCCGGGCCGGGCCTTGAGCAGAGCAAGCTTGCCTACGCGAAGACGTTTGTCGGGCGTGCCGCATTCATTGCCCTGTATCCACAGGCACAGACGGCGGCTCAGTTTGTGGATGCCTTATTGAACAGAATCCAACAGAACTCCGGTGTGGACCTTTCAGCGCAGCGCAACGCTCTCATCAGTCTGTACGATGGAACGGATAATGGTAGGGCAGCAATCCTGAAGCAGGTCGCGGAGACTCAGGCGGTGATAGATGCCGAGTACAATTCCTCATTCGTGTTGATGGAATATTTCGGCTACCTGCGAAGAGACCCCGATCAGGGAGGCTACGACTTCTGGCTGGGGAAGGTCAACAGTTTCCCGCTCAGGAATGTGGCGATACAGCAAGCGATGGCCTGCTCGTTTATCACTTCGGCTGAGTACCAGTTGCGATTCGGCTCCGCCGTGACACACACCAACCGTGAGTGCCCGCAATAGACAGTCAAGGAGAAGTTAATTC
>JBAWGU010000476.1:0-2949 GCA_049593215.1 Pyrinomonadaceae bacterium | reverse complement strand
GAACCTACCTGAGCCTGCTCTCACAAGCTCACAAACGGTTTTGAAGACCGCGCCATTCACCAGAACAGATGCGCCTCCCTACGGTTTGCAAGGGCGCGAAAAAACTACGCGTGCTCTGTCTCATCTGTCAAGCCAATAAGAGAAGCCCGTTGTCCGTAGTCAGTGGTCCGTTGTTTTGAGCGTGGCACGTATTGAGTGATTTATTTGAAGCATTCAACTTGGCAATCACAAACAACGGACTACGGACTACGGACAAAGAACAGCTCTTTATTCATCCTTGCTCTTCGCGGCTTGACCTCACGCTTTTCGCATCTTATCATTATATTCGAACGAACGTTCGAACTTTGCGCTATTTCTACTCAACTGAGGGTAAGTCTTGATGATTAATTTTGAAATGTCGCCGGAGCGGTATCAACATTGGAAGCTACAAATTGAAGGCCCTGTCGCCACGCTTTCAATGGACGTGCAGGAAGACGAGACGCTGGCTGAAGGTTATAAGCTGAAACTCAACTCTTATGATCTGGGCGTTGACATAGAACTCGCGGACGCAGTGCAACGCCTGCGCTTCGAGCACCCGGAAGTTAAGGTTGTCGTCATCAAGAGTCTCAAGCCTCGCATCTTCTGTGCGGGCGCGAATATCTACATGCTCGGCACATCTTCGCACGCCTTCAAGGTCAACTTCTGCAAGTTTACGAATGAGACGCGCTGCGCCATCGAAGACGCTTCAAAGCATTCAGGCCAACGCTACGTTGCGGCGCTCAACGGCACGGCATCTGGCGGCGGATATGAATTGGCTATCGCGTGCGACGAAATCTATCTGGTTGATGACGGCAACTCGGCTGTTTCCCTGCCGGAAGTTCCCTTGCTCGGCGTGCTGCCCGGCACGGGCGGTCTGACGCGGCTCGTTGACAAGCGCAAGGTGCGGCGCGACCGCGCGGACGTTTTCTCCACGCTGGCCGAAGGTCTCAAAGGCAAGCGCGCGAAAGAGTGGGGATTGATTGACGGCTATTTTCCGACGAGCAAGTTTCAAGAGTCTGTGGAAGCGCGCGTGCGCGAGATGGTCGAAGAAGGCGGCGCGAAGAAAGAGGGCGCAGGAATCAAGCTCAACCCGCTTCAGGTCGAAGCGATGACGGACGGGCGCGAGTACAGGCATGTCAGCGTGAAGCTCAATCGTGAAAAGCGTTATGCAGACCTGACGGTGCGCGGGCCGGAATCCGCTTTGCCGACTTCCGTAGAAGAGATTCAAAAGCTTGGCGATGCCTACTGGCCGCTCAGGGCTTATCGTGAGCTGGATGATGCTCTGCTGCATCTCAGGGTCAACGAGCCTGAGATTGGTCTGGTCTGCCTGCGCACCGATGGCGACATCGCAAACGTGCTTGCAGTTGACGAGACACTCGCAGCTAACAAAGATCACTGGCTGATACGTGAAATTATCCTGCACATGGCGCGCGTGCTGCGGCGTTTAGACCTGACGGCGAAGAGTTTCTTCGCGCTCATAGAGCCGGGCAGTTGCTTTGCTGGCAACCTGCTCGAACTCGCGCTCTCTGCTGACCGCACGTTCATGTTGAATAACCCGGATGAGACTGTCGAGGTTGCAACGAGCGAACTGAACCGGGGCGCGTTGCCGATGAGCAACGGTTTGACGCGACTGCAATCGCGTTTTCTAGCCGAGCCGGAAAAAGCTGTTGAAGCGTTCGAGCATGAAGGCAGGTTTGACACAGAGGCAGCAGATGAAGCCGGACTGATTACCTTCGCGCCCGACGATCTAGATTGGGAAGATGAGATTCGCGTCGCTATCGAAGAGCGCACTTCGCTTTCGCCTGACGCGCTGACAGGCATGGAGGCGTCGCTTCGTTTTGCTGGTCCTGAAACGATGGACACAAAAATTTACGGTCGCCTGACCGCGTGGCAGAACTGGATTTTCCAGCGACCCAACGCCGTCGGCGAACACGGCGCATTGACCAATTACGGCAAGCCAACTCAAGCGCAATTCGATTACAAGAGGACTTAAGCCGGGAGCGCAGGCATCTTGCCTGCAAAGCGTGCGATAGCTCGCTCAAGCGAGTTGCGCATTTATTCAATCTTGAAATTTATCGTTTCTTTTGTTCACGCTCACGCGCTCATGGCAGGCAAGATGCCTGCGCTCCCGGGAGGGGAATCATGAACTTATACGAACGAATACCGAATAACGTAAATCTCTCAGGCGACAAGAAACTTCAGCGCGCTCTGGAGAAATGGCTGCCGAACTATCTCGACTGGTGGCGCGAGATGGGGCCGGAAGGTTTTCAGGATAAGGAAGTCTATCTACGCACAGCCATCAGCGTTGAGCCTTCGGGCTGGGCCAATTTTGATTATATCAAGATGCCTGATTATCGCTGGGGCATCTTTTTGAAGCCTGCCGAGAAGGATGCGAAGGTTGGTTTCGGCGACAACTACGGGATGCCTGCTTATCAGGAAGTGCCCGGCGAATTTCGCAACGCGCTGCGCCGCATCATCGTCACACAAGGGGACACAGAGCCTGCTTCCGTCGAGCAGCAACGCCAGCTTGGAAAGACCTGCCCCTCGCTCTACGACCTACGCAATCTCTTTCAAGTGAATGTGGAAGAAGGCCGCCACCTGTGGGCGATGGTATATCTGCTGCAAGCCTATTTCGGGCGCGACGGGCGCGACGAAGCCGATGCGCTGCTTGAACGCAGAAGCGGAAACCCTGACAAGCCGCGCATCCTCGAAGCCTTCAATCAACCTTGCGACGATTGGCTCAACTTTTTCTGCTTCACGATGTTCACGGATCGTGACGGCAAGTTTCAACTCGCGGCTCTCGCGGAGTCAGGTTTTGAACCGCTTGCGCGCACCTGCCAGTTTATGTTGACGGAAGAGGCGCACCATCTCTTCGTTGGCGAGACGGGTGTGGGCCGCGTCGTGCAGCGCACGGCGCAGTTGATGCAGGAG
>JBAWGU010000475.1:0-1586 GCA_049593215.1 Pyrinomonadaceae bacterium | reverse complement strand
AATTCAAACAGGATGGACAGGATAGACAGGATAAGAAGAGATTGATTCATTTACTCATTTATATTGATTCAATGAACCAATGCGCAAATGAGTTAATTCTTTATCCTGTCTATCCTGTCCATCCCTGTTTGAATTTATCCTACCTGTCTCGCTGCTTAATCTCGAACCATTCGACATTGATTCCGAGCAGGCGTGCGTCTTCACTGACGTTTAAGTCCTGTGGCGAAGTTGCGTCCGGCAGATCAAAGGTCAGGATGTTGTTGCGGCGCATGGTTGATGAAGGCAGAGCGATTGAGTATTCCTTTGGCACAGTGTCTTTGAGATTGAGCGTGGTGATGGTCTGGCCGTTGAGTTTGATTTCCACGCGCTGCTCATCCAGTTTGCCGGAAGCGAGGAACGGATTGAGTTTGATGAGAAGTGTGCTGTCTTTAATTTCTGTGAGCGAGAAGACGATTGATGCGCGGTTTCTGTCTGTCCAGCGATTCGCAGGCTCGCGCCCGCTCCAGCCGTACCAGAGATACTTGCCCGCTTCCTCGGTCCTTAGATCAACGCGCGTGTCCGGCGTGTAGGGCGGAAAAGTTTCGGGCTGCTCCATCTCAACATTGATGCCGGCGTTGTTGGAATCAAGCGAAAGCTTTTCATCTCTTCGCAGGTCCACAATATTGATTGAGCATTTTTCGAGTTCGAGAGGAACGAGGCTCGGCGCGTCGGGCGCGACATGGCGCGGCGCGATAAGGATGTTGCGAAAGCCCGCTTGCTTGATGCCTTCACAAAATGTCGCGCCGCCTTTGTTGAACAGTTTTTCAAGTCGCTCGAAATTGTTCCATTGCAACGGGGTGTAGCGCGCGAGGTAGCCTGTGGCGATGGGCTGATGATGAAAGACTTGAAGCAGGGCCGCGTAGCCGTCGTTGCGCATGAGCGGAAGATTCAGCACAGGACCGGCAACGATTCTTTGTAGCCCTTGCGGCGGGGTAAAAGTTTTTGCGCGCGGCAAAGGCGTGTAGGCTTCCGCGATGGTCCAGAGCAAGAGCAGCGACATCAGGGCCGTGCTGAGTCTTGTTCCGCCTCTTCTCTTCAAAAACTCATCAGCCCATGCGATGCCGCTCGCGGCGATAATCATCAGAAAGAAGATTGCAAGGACGACGAAGCGCACGGGCGTTCTTCCGGCGTCGAAGGGCGGCACACGCATCAAGAGCGCGTAGGGCAGGGGAATGTTTGTCTCAGTTCCGAAAATCTTCAGCGTCGGGCCGAGACTCAGGATAAAGAAGAAGAGTGACATCAGGGCCGCGAGGCGCAAGAACTTTTGACGGGATGTGAAAAGCGCGACGAGAGCGAAGATGAGCAAGGGGAAGCCTGCAAAGACTCCCGGCTCGCCCATGCCTTCTGTGATTCGCCGGTTGAGCGGCGCAAAGAGCGAGCGGTAGAGCGGCGTCTCTTCTCTGTTCGGGATGAGGAAGGCCGCGAGGTTGGCGGAATAGTAGGAAGACTCTTCCGGCTTCGGTCTTATCGCGCTGGCTTTCGCAAGGTTGTAGAGAAAAGGCGCGACGATTAAGAGAAAGATGAAGAGAGCAATCAGAGCTTTACGC
>JBAWGU010000474.1:0-7852 GCA_049593215.1 Pyrinomonadaceae bacterium | reverse complement strand
CCACGGACAACGGACAGTCTTTCATCCTTGCTCTTGTCTCCGTAGTGGCTGCGGAATAGAATAAAACTGCGAAAGCGATCTCTCTGCGGCTCATCCGTCTTCGCTCGGGCAAGCGAGGACGCCTCGTTCAAGATCAGGACTGCTTCTGAAGCGCGCAATTAAGATGCGGAAACCCGGCGACAAATTTGGAAAGTTCACTCTCGTCGAACTCCTACAGCACGAGTGGGACATCGCCGAACTCTGGCACGCCACGTCGCAACCTGTCGGCTCGCTGGTCGCGCTCAAAATCTTCTTAGCTCAAACGGGCCATGCGCTCGGCACGCTCTCTTTCCGTGACAGGGAGTTTCGCGCGCTGAGTGGATTGAGACACCCTTGCATCCCTGACCTGCTGGACGAAGGCGCGGTTGAAGATTTTGATTATCTGGCCTTTGCTGTCTTTAAGGGCCAATCGCTTCGTAAGCTTCTGGAAGAGCGCGGGAGGCTCAATCTCGAAGAGTCGCTGAAAATTCTGAACGACATTTTGAGCGGCCTCGCATACATACACAGCAAGGGCGTCGTTCATCGTGACCTCAAGCCGAACAATATTTATGTGAGCGAATCGAGTCGCGCAACCCTGACGGATTTCTCGCTCGCTAAAATCGAAGCTGTTTCCGATTCGCCTGCCTCTCTGAGCGTGGCTTCGTCTCCAGTGACGCAGACCGGAGCGATACTCGGCACGCCCGGCTACATGGCCCCTGAGCAGTGGATGGGCGAGCGCGAAGAGGATGCGCGCACAGACCTTTATGCGGTCGGGTTGTTGATCTATGAAATGCTCACGGGCGATGAGCCTTTCAAAGCCAAAACTTTTACAGAGTATGCTCGCGCTCACATCTCTTCAGAGCCACCGTCGCTTCTCAACGCGCGTCCGGACCTGCCCGCAGAGCTTGAGGGAATTTACCGCCGCCTGCTTGCCAAGAAGAAGACGGAACGCTTCCAGAGCGCGGCGGAAGTAATTCAAGTTCTTGAGAAACTGCCGCCGCGTGAAAGCGCATCGCGTGCGGCCATCAGCGCGAGCGTGCCTCAAGCGTCTGTGGCCGCGACTCAAAGCCTCTCTACGAGTGCGATGCAGGGGGGCGTGCGCGAGGAATCCAGAGTCTTCTGTCTTCATTGCGGGACGAGCTATCCGGCAGGGACAAGATTCTGCGGGAAATGCGGCAGTACGTTTAAAACTGTCGAGGCTCAGAGTTCGGCTGTTGAAAGCGTTCCCGTTATCAACTGCAACTCTTGCCGTGAAGAGAATGCTGCGGGAAATGTGTACTGTGAAAATTGCGGCTCGGTGTTGAGTCCTTCTGGAAAAACTGCGCCGCTTGTGGCCTTCGAGGTCATTGCGCCGGATCAAGACGCTGTTCCCACCGCGCCCAACGAAAAGATAAGTGACGTGCCGATAACCGTTGTTGAAGAGGTCAAGGGCCTGAGCGGAGACCTTGACGCGATCAACACCATGATGGTCTTTGGCGACGAGCCGCCGCAGGTGAACGAACCCGTGCCGCAAGCCGCAGGCGCATACTTGCCCGCGCCGCCGACAGTCCCGCAGCCAACAGACCTTGCGCCTTCAACTATCAGCCCCAATGCCGCGCGTGTGAGCACACGCATTCCCGTCTTCGGCAATGAGACGCTGCTCTCTGACAGGTATCTGATTAAAGAGCATCTGGGACAGGGCGGGACTTCAAACATCTACCTCGTGTTGGACACTCAGAGCTACTTGCAGGAAGAGATGGCCGTCAAGGTCTCTAACTTTTACGAGAAGCCGGAACGCCTTGAGCAACAGTTAAAGAGCCACTTCAAAGAGTGGAAGATTCTTTCAGACACAGAGCCGAATCACGTCGTGCGGCTCTTCAGCGTTCAGCGTATTCAGGCCGAAGGCGTTGATACCGTTGGCATCTTCATGGAGTACATGGCCGGAGGCAGCCTGCATCGCAAGATTGCGACAGAATGGAAGGGCTGCCCGCGCAAGAGCGAACAGTTCGCAGAGTTGATGCGGCTCTTGCTGCAAGCCTGCCACGCCGTTCATCGCCTGCATCAGAAGAAACTGCTGCACCGCGACATCAAGCCCGCGAACCTCCTTGTTGATGCGACGGGCGCGCGTTGCAAGCTCTCAGACTTTGATCTCGTGATGCGTAACGAGAAAACAGAAGAAAGCTCGCGCTGGCGCGGAGGCACTGCGCCTTTCATGGCCCCTGAATGTTTCGAGGGACGATACTCCGTCGCTTCAGACGTTTTCGCCCTCGGTGTCTCATTCTATTTTCTGCTCTCAGGCAAACTGCCTTTCGGCTCAGAGCCATTCATCGAGCGCAGCGCGCCGCTCGATCTGACGGAGCTTAACCCGCTCGTCGTGCCTGAGTTCAAACAGATCGTCATGCGCTGTCTGGAATCGAAGGCGGAGCATCGCCCGCAGAGCGTGAGCGATCTTTTGGACGACCTCGCGCACATCGGCTTGACCAGCGAAGAGTCGAACACGGCCCCTGTCAACCTTGCGCGCCTGTTGATGAAAAATCTCGGCGCGGAAGATAAAGCGTTTCTGGCAAGCTCGCTCGAACAGCAGGGCTTTCGTTCTTTCCGCAAAGAGGCTGAGCACAGGCTCGCAGACCTCATACAGGAATATTGCTACATCGCTTCGCCCTACGACGTGCTCGCGGATAATTGCACGACTCGCCAGTTAGCGGATTTAGCTAAAGACCTCTATTTAGAAAAAAGGGCAACGACAGCGCGCGAAGATTTGATTGCGGACATCTTGGAAGCTGTCGGTTTCTTGCCCGGCCCACGCCAGATTCCCGGCGTCGAGACAACGCAGAGTTTTCTCGAAGGACAGTTGCTGGAGCTGGCGCACGTGACGACGAGCGATGAATGTAGCGGGATGGTCCATTCGGGTTTGAGCGCGGTGGAGCGCACGGTTGACCTGCTCGTGCGCTTCTTCGGCCAACTCTTTTACAGCTCAGGCTTCAACGCTTTTCTTTCCACGCAGGCGGACGGCAAGCCCTGGAATCGTTTGACGTTCGGGCAAAAGGTGAAAGCTCTGCGCGCTCTCTGCACGCGCCCGCCCGCGCTGCCTCTGCTTGATCGCGTGGGTCAGGCTTTCGAGTGGCCGATTATTCCGCCAGCCGTCTTTGACGGTCTGGACGAGCTGGTCAAGAACCGCAACCGCCTCGCGCATCAGATCGAGCGCGGCACCTTCAACGACTCGCAACGCTTCGGACGACAGGTGCTCACAGCCGCCGTCGAAGTCATCGCAGATTTAGCGCGCAATGAATTCATCAAGCTCTTTCGCGTGGTCCAGATTATCTCGCGGCAGGATGACATCTACGGACGCCACTTCTATCTGGGGCGCGATGATCGCGGCCACTCTGAAAGAATCTTCACGCCGCTCCCGCTCGAAGTCGGCAAGCTCTATCTCTTCTATCCGCTCACAAACCCCGTCCGCATCAATCCGTTAATCTTTCCTTACGAGACGCCGAGACAGGAAGAGAGAAGAGCAAGGATGAAGGATGAAGGCGGAGGGATGAAAGCGAATTTGTAATCTCAAATCTCAAATCTCAAATCTCAAATCTCAGATTACAAATCTCTTCACCCCTCTTCTCGCTTCTCCTTCTTTTTGTCCAAGTGTTTGAGGATGAACATGAGCAGGGCCGTAAAGGCCAGACCGAAAATTATCGCGATGATGGCAGGATGCCAGATGTGATGTTCTTTCTCGAACTCTTCTAAAACAAGGTGGGCCAGCTCTGAAGCGTAAACGATGATGATGAAAATCTCTATCCGCTCAACCTTCTCCTGAATCCGCGCCATCGTTTCCAGATTCACAGACATCTGCTCTTGCACGCCTTTCGTCGCGTTGAGGCTCTCGGACATGATGCGCGTTTGTTCCACTTGCTTGACGAGAGCCTGCCTGGTCTCGTCAGCCATCTGCGCGTTGCGGTCAGCGCGTTGCTTGGCCTCAATGTCAGAGACGGCGCGGCGCACGTGGTCCAGAATGTTTCGCACGCCGAGACTCTTCTGCGTCATGCGGTAATAGAGTTGGATAACCTCGCGCGTGCTGACCTCCGTGAAGTAGCCTTCGACGGCGAACTTGAGCAGGTCGTGGCGCAACTCGACAAGTTTTTTTGCGATCTCTCTTTGAGAATGGCGCACAAGCTTTGTCGCGTCGCTGCTGATGAAGTTAAGCGTTGTGCGTTGAAGCAGCGCGACGAGGTGCGGCATGAAATATTTGAGCAGGAGGCGCGACATGCGTTGAGCGTTAAAGCTATGTTCGGGCGGAGATTGATCTGAAATCAGGTGCGCCGCGCCAAGTAGTCCTATGCCAGCCCAGTGGCAGCGATTGAGTACTTCATTGCGCACGCTGACAGTGCCCGTCAGAGAGCCAGCATGATCAGGCTCTTCGACCTGCGCCATGCCTGAGAGAAAAGTCGCCAGAGCATCGCGCACAGCTTGCTTCTCAAAATCAACGGACGAATCGAAACGCGCCACCGTATAGATTGAGAGCTGATTCTGGCAGGGCGTGATGTTGAGCGCGGCGAGAGGATTGAGGAGCAGCTCGTCAATCAGCTCTTTCAAGGTGAAACTTGCTCCCGGCTTGCCCAGACGCTTGAGCAGCGGCTCGCTTCCGTCAGGCATTGGAACTTTCTGTCTTAACGCTTCTATGCGCTCTGCCGAGAGGTTACTCGCTTCCGTCGGATGAGGACGATGAAGCATGGGGGCAGTGCCTTTGCGAAGTTGCGAGAGTTTGTAGTTAAAGAGCTTGGCATCATTGAGGTCGAGGGAAGAAACGTCAGGGCAGAGCGCAATCGAGAGCACGCCCGCGCCGTAATCTGTCAGAAAGATTTCGATGAGAGCGTTTGTCGCCAGACCCAGACGAAATTTCTTCTGCTCTGTGAGTTGAACCTCAAGTCCGTTGAACCAGCGATTAGCAGTCGGGCCATGAAGCCTCAGATATTTATACGAAGATTTCTGTTGGTCTGCCTCGTCGAAGAGAAATTTAACAATGTGTCCGAGCAGTTCTTCCTGATAGAGCGGATGCGGCACAGCATCTTTTTCCCAGACAGGCATCGGCTCGCCTTCGCGCGTTGTCAGGCTCATCGCCGTCAATGCTTGATGAGCATCCGCCGCGATAGTTGCGTCGGCTCCGTCTTGTATCTCTTGCTTCTCTTTTCTCCCCAGAGTAAATGGATAGAGAAAGCGCGTCTGCAACTCTTTAGGCGCAAAGTTTGATTGAGGAGATGTGCTCATAAATAATCTTCCATGAAAATTTCCGGCGAGCGATTGATGGTCCAGCAATGCGCTTGTATGACAACCGAAGGCATGAAGTCAACAGTGATTGTCAGTCCCGCCTGCGGGACTGACTTTCGAGCGCTTCAACGCCCAGAGTATGAAAACGCCTGCGCACGCTGTTGATGTTGACGAAGGGAAGCGCGCGCGCATGTGTGCGGTTGGTGAGCAGGATGAATGTGCGCTCATGCGCGGGATCGTTCCAGCAACTCGTGCCCGTGAAACCAAGATGGCCGAAGCTGTCCGGTGGCAAGGCTGGCGAGGCCGTCGAATCCTTCGTTGCAGCGAGCTGCCACGCGACGGAGCGCGCTTCTTCTAAACCTTCCGTCATGTTCGTGCGAAAGAGCGCGCAAGTCTCAGGGTGTAGAAGCTCTGTCTGCTCGGCAAAGAACTGTGAAGCGATGCGCAGGGTTTCGTGCGCGTTAGAGAAGAGGCCCGCGTGTCCGGCTGCGCCGCCCAGAAAATGCGCGTTGCCGTCATGCACCTCGCCCCAGATTAGATGCTCGCGCCAGTTGGTCCAACCGCGCGCCGCTTCCGAGTCGCCGCACGTCTCGCGCTCGAAAGCGTTGCCCATCTCGCACGCGGCGATTCCAGTCTGCATCGCCATCTCAGGATTAAAAAATGTGCGGCTCAATTTGAGCGGCTCAAAGATTTCGCTGCGCGCAAGCTCTGCGACGCCCGCGCCCGTCCGTTCCTCAAGCAGCAGGCCGAGCGCGATGAAGCCAAGATCGCTGTAGAGCACATGCGCGCCCGGCTCGCTCAAAAGAGGCTCAACGGCTATCGCTTCAAGCGTGCGCGACGCGTCTCCGCCGGTCTTGAGGTAAAGAGGAAGCCACGCGGGAAGGCCCGAAGTGTGCGTGAGGAGTTGTCTTAAAGTGATTCCCCTTTTGTCTGCGCGATTGAATTCGGGCAGCGCGTGCGCGACGCTTTCATCAAGCTTTATCTCGCCGCGCTCTATGCGACGCGCGCAGAGCAAGCCTGTCACTAAGGGTTTGGTGAGCGACGCGAGATCGTAAATCGTTTCAAGCGTCGCCGCGTGCTCAACAGGCTCGCGCACAGCTTTGCCCAGAGCGTCTGCAAAAACGGCCTCGCCCTTTTCCGCGACGAGATAGACGGCGGAAGGGAAGTCGCCCGCGTTGATGCGTTCACCGATTAGCTCGGAAATTTTTTCGTCTGGTATTTCCATGTGGGATGAAGAGTGATCCTCACTCACTCGTAACGATAAACGAAAAGAGCTTCATCGTCTTCACCTCTCCGCCCGCCGGTCGTTTGATAAAGAGAGACTGCTGGAAGGTTGGATTCGTTGGTGAGCACAAACATCTTCAGAAAGCCTTGCTCACGGCAGGTGCGGTCTAACTCTTCAACCAGCGCGCGGCCAACGCCTCTTCTTTGAAACTGCTCTGCAACATCAATCTCGTAGAGAAACATCATTGACCTCGAAGAGTCCACGCGATGCAGTGCATAGCCGAGAAGGAATCCGGCCAACTCGCCATTAACTTCTGCGACAATCAAATGGTTTTGAGAATTGGAAAGAAAGTTACGCGCCTCTGCGTCGCTGATGTTTGAAGATTTGAAAAAGGTCGCAACCTCGCTGGCTCTCTCTTCATCGCCCGGCCTTAAACGTCTGATCTCTGTCATGTGCTTAAAGGAATCTCATGGTTCACGCATATATTCTAAGCATTCAGACCAATCTTCAACTCTTCAGAGTTCTCACCCCTGCGAGGGCTGCTTGTTCGTGTATGCGTTCGAGTGCGCGCAGTGCAAGTGCGAGTGCGCGTCTTCCGTCCGCTCCTGAAACCGGCGAAGGCAACCCTTCACGCGCGGCGCGCACGAAATCTTCTATCTCCGCACGCAGAGGTTCTTTATCTTCTATCTCAAGATGATTAATCTGGACGCCGGGCCACAAGGATTCTTTCGCAGGCGCAAGGTTGCTGATGGTGGCGCGTTTGGTCGCGTAGTCAACGGCAATGTAGTCGTGCGGCTGAAAGAAACGCATCTTGCGAATCTTCTCCATGCCGACGCGCGAGGCCGTGATGTTTGCCACCGCGCCTGACGCAAACTCGATGCGAGCGTTAGCCGCATCCACACGCTCCGTCAGAACGGGAATGCCGACGGCGCGCACGTCCGTCACTTCTACTTCTTCTCCGACAAGCCACTGCACAATGTCCAGATCGTGAATCATCAGGTCGAGCACGACATCTATATCAAGCGAGCGCGCGGTGAATTCGCCGACGCGATGAATCTCGAAATAGAGCGGCCCGCGAACGTGCGGGCGCAGGGCGACAAGCGCAGGATTGTAGCGTTCAAGATGCCCGACTTGCAGCAGCGCGCCGCCCTTTTCCGCATCCGCAATCATCCTGTCCGCTTCTTCGAGGGTGCGCGAGATTGGCTTTTCAACCAGAACGTGAACGCCCGCTTCAAGCAGCGCGCAGGCGATCTCGCTATGAGACTCTGTTGGGACAGCGAGGCTCACGGCATCAACCTTGCCGACGAGCGTGCGCCAGTCCGTCGTCCAGTCAGTCTCTCTTTCTGCGGCGATTGTGCGCGCAGTCTCTTC
>JBAWGU010000473.1:0-9187 GCA_049593215.1 Pyrinomonadaceae bacterium | reverse complement strand
CTTCATGCTCGAACGGGTAACGGTTTTTGCGAATCTCGTTGCCTTCAAAGACGGCGAGCATCGCATATTCCTGCTCCGACAAATAAATGTTCGTGATGATGGTGCGCGAGAAATCTTCCGTTGAGGGCGCAAACTTCTGCGTCAGTTTCCAGCTGCGCTCTTTCGTCGCGGGCACGCGCACTTGTCTGAGGCGCAGCCGCGTGTTTGTGATGTAGTTGTCCCAGATTTGGACGTGCTCGCTGGCGCGCGTCAGGGGCGCGGGCATCTCTCGCAAAAGATAACGCCGCTCGCGCTCCGTTCGCGCGTACTTTCCGTGGTCCATAAAATTTTCTGTAGAGCGGCTATTGCTTTTGGAGTTGGGCCAGCGCGCTCAGGATTTCATCGCTGTGGACGCTCGGCTTAACCTTCGTGAACACTGCGGCGACTTTGCCCTGCGGGTCAATGATGAAGGTATTGCGCGCGGACAGTTTGCTGCCGTTATATTCCATCACCGAGTCGTAATCCGAAGAGACCTTCGCATCCACGTCCGACAAGAGCTTGAAGTTCAGCCCTTCCTTCGCGCAGAAACTTTTGTGCGACTCTGCCGTGTCAACGCTGACGCCGAGGATGACGGCGTTCGCCTGCTCATACTTCGCCATGTCGCGTTGAAAGTTGCGCGCTTCAATCGTGCAGCCCGATGTGAAATCCTTCGGATAAAAGTAGAGCACGACCCAATGGCCGCGAAACTTTTTCAGGCTGACCTGCTTGCCTTCGTTGGTTGTGAGTTTAAAATCCGGCGCGGGAGAGCCGATTGTCGGGCGCACAGCGTAGGCTTGAGCCAGCACAGACATCCAGACCACTGCGCTCAGCAGGACGAGCGCGAGCGCAAATCTCTTCTTATTCATTTTCGTTTCAGACTCCTTCAATCAAATTTCATCAGAACAAACCGCAGATGGACGCGGATGAACCGCAGATAAGAAAATGTAAATGATTTCTTATCCGTGTGCATCTGCGTCCATCTGTGGTTGCTCTCTTTCCTTGTGTATCTGGTTCTAAGCTCCGACTAACTCTTCTTCGCGTTCATGCAGAAACTCGTGCGGCTCGACGATGCGTCCGGCGATGGCTGAGGCGGCGACGACGTATGGCGAGGCCAGGTAGAGTTTGCCCGGGCCGCTGCGTCCGGGAAAGTTGCGATTCTGCGCGCTGACGGTGACGGTCTCCGCAGTTTTCGACGCGCCCGGCCCGGCGTTGATGCACGCGCCGCAACTGGGATCAATCAACTCTGCGCCCGCGCGCTCGAAGATTTCAATGTAGCCGCGCTCGCGTGCGTACTGCTTAATCTTCTGCGAGCCGAACTGCAAGTAGAGATGAACACCCTCTGCGACTCTCCGGCCCTGTGCCAGAGCATTTTTGAGAACAGCCGCGTACATGTCCATATCAGCCATCTTACCGCCCGTGCAGGAGCCGCCGTAGGCAGCATCAATCTTTACCTCTTCAGTCATCTCGGAAATCCTGATGCCGTTGCGCGGGTCTCCGGGCGTCGCCACCATCGGGCGAATCTCATCAAGGTTTATTTCAAAAGTGGCTGCATACTGAGCGTCTTCATCGCTCTTCAAAAATCCTTGACGCACTTCTTCCGCGTTAAGGCCGCGCGTTCGCACAATGTATTCGAGCGTCACTTCGTCAGGCTCTATGATGCCTGTTGTGCCGCCCGCTTCGACAGCCATGTTGGTGAGAGTCGCGCGCTCGTCCATGTTCATGTCCTTGAGACCCTCGCCCGCAAACTCCAGAACCTGCCCGATGCCTTTGCCCTGCTTCATGTAATCCGTTGCGAGGATGTAGAGCATGACATCTTTCGCGGCCACGTCGTCACGCCTCTTACCTTTGAGAACGAAGCGCACGGTTTCAGGAACGCGTATGCGAACGTCTTTTGTGTACCACGCATTCGCCATGTCTGTTGAGCCGACGCCGAAAGCAAAGCAGCCGAGCACGCCAGCCATGCAGGTGTGCGAGTCTGTGCCGATAACGAGTTGGCCCGGAAGCGCGATGTCTTCGACCACGGCGTTGTGGCAGATTGCTTCCGAGCCGCCTTCCGCGCTCTCGCCATAAAGCTTGATGCCTTGCTCATCGGTGAAACTTTCCTGCGTCACGGCCAGCCCGTCCGCGCGCTCCAGGAGTCCCATCTTGCGTTTGTCTTCCGACATCACGCGGCCCAGAAAAGTTAAATGGTCACGGAAAGCGAAAACGGATTCAGGCTCGGTGACGCGCGCATCTTTTCCCAGAGCTTGCTTGAAGAGAGATTCGGCCATAGGCGTCACGTACTCGTGAGAGAAGCGCACATCTGCGACGGCAAACAGCGCATCGTCCGGCTTCACGGCTTCGATTCCAACCTGTCCGGCTTTAACGAAAGCATGGCGCGCAATAATCTTCTCGACGATGTTCATCGGGCGTTTCTCTGTCTCAAGCGCAGGCGGAGAGACTGAGCCAGCGAGCCGCGCCTTGTTATAGTTGAAGAGTCCGCCGTACTCGACAATCGTTTGCGAGATTGAGTCAAGGCCGCGCGTGAATTCTTCCAGAGGAATCTCTTCGCCGCGACGTATGCGCTCGATTAAACCAAAATCAGTCGAAGTCAGCAGCCCTATGTTCTGCGCGTTCTGCCCGTAAATCTTCTCAATCGTTCTGGCGATGACAAGCTCTATGCCCGCAGCCTTCTCAGCATACGGCGCGGTCTCGCGCGAAGAGCCGCAGCCCTTCGAGAGTCCCGAAACGACTACGGAGAAGCCGCCCTCTTTCACTTCATCTTTTTTAACTGCGCCCTCGCGCATCCCTACGTAAACATACTGGCCCAGCGTCTCGTCGTAATAGAAGCAGACCCAGCCCGGCGTAATCTCGTCCGTAGAGATGTTGTTCATCAAAGGCCGCTCAGGGTCATAACTTAAATCCTCGCCGTCTTCCAACTGGCGACGAATTAAAGCGGTCTCTTCTGTCAAAAATAGGATGCGCCCATTGAAACGTATGCGGTCAGGGCGTTTGCTTATCTTCTCTACGGTCATTCTTGTTCCCTTCGGTATGATAATGATTGCTCTTTGAAATTAAGATTATAACCGAAGCGTAGAAAAAGTCGCAGTTTGCGCGGTAGAATGCGCACATGCCGGAACTCTGTCGCTTCTTTGGCATCGTTATCCGCATGTACGCGGAGATTAATGCGCCACATCATAGCGCACACTTTCATGCTTACTATCAAGAGCATGTTGCGATTTATAGTATTGATCCGGTCGAGTTAATAGCAGGGTCGCTGCCCCGACGACAACAACGTTTAGTCGAAGCGTGGGCGGAATTGCATCAAAGCGAGTTGAAGGATGACTGGGACAGGCTGCAAGCGGGACAAAGGCCGCTACCCATTAATCCTCTGAAATAGGGAGAAGTAAATGTCACATCCAATTTATCGCGTGCGGTCCTTTGAGATCATTAGACCCTACACTTTGCACGTGAAGTTTGACGACGACACGGAACAGACAATTAATTTTCAACGTGTTCTGGCAGGAGAGCTATACGGCCCCTTGCGCGACCTGTCTTTATTCAACCAAGTCCGTGTTGATGAAGAGGTCCAGACATTAGTTTGGCCTAACGGTGCGGATTTTGATCCCGCGACGTTGCACGACTGGCCTGAGCAGGCCGAGGCTCTCGCGGAACGTGCGCGCAAGTGGGAATCAGTCATCGCCTGAAACGTTCATAGCTTGCATCCATTGAATCGGCAGCCAAAGCAGATTTCCCCCTTATGCGAAATAGAAATTGCAGGTTGTTAAGCTCAACAGTTTGCCTGACATTAATCTTCGTCTTTGCCGCACGAGCGCAGGCGCAGGTCAAATCTGTTGAGAATCTCAGAGAGCCTATCGTGAGCGGACGCGCGACGACGTACCTTGATCTGTTGAAGAAAATATTCCCTGACGCGGCGGACAAGGGAGAAAGTATCGTGGCGCAAAGGAGCATCCCCGTACGCCACCTCTTCGGCAAACGCTATCACGAGGCAGAGATTTTTGAAGGCGAGATGAAGTTCTCAGGCTTGGATGCCCTGTGGGTCAGAGATGATGGAAAGAAACGGCTGCTCCTCTTCGCGACGATGGATGGCAACGAAGTCTTTGATTGGAACGAGTCGGGGTTGCTGGCTCTCTTCGCGCCCGAGCAGGAGTTTAAGCTGCTGGATGTTGCAGATATTAAGACGGACAGGTTCTCAGGCTTCTGGGAGACGCCTTTGATACCAATCGGCCCGCACAAAGATGCGGTCATGATCGCCAACTATCATCACAATTCGAGTCAGGGTTACATGGGCGTATCGCTCATCTCTGTCGAGCGCGACAGGCTCAAGGCCGTCTTTGATTTCCCGACAGTCCTGCGTTTGAATGACTGCGCGACAAAGTTTGACCAGTATGCGAGCGTTAAGCCCGTTGAGAACTCCGGCGGCGCGCGTCGAAATATTCGCGTTGACATCAAAGTCGTGGGCGAGCGGGATGATAAAGAAGATTGCCAGACGAAACTGTCCGGCTATACGAGGCACTACAGAGCAGTGTTATTCTGGGACCAGGCGAAACGGGAGTATAGGGCGAGCACTAAAGAGTTGGACATCCTACAGCGATTTAATGAGAAGCATTTCTAGGCTCATCTGAAGCGAGGCGGCATCGCAACAATTAAAGAAGGCGAAGAAGAATGACGCAGGAAGAATTTCAGAGCGTGATTGAATCTCTTGAAGACACGCCGCGCATCGTTCATCAATTAACGAACAACTTGCAGGGTACGGCTGGAACGTGGAAGCCTTCGGCAGAAGAGTTTTCCGTTTTAGAGAACGTCTGTCATCTCGCAGACCTTGAGCGCGAAGGCTACGGCGTGCGCATCGCAAGGCTCATCAAAGAAGATGCGCCCGTCATGCAGGACTTTGACGGCGCACGTGCGGCGAAAGAGCGTGACTATAACAGTCTGGATTTAAGCGAGGCTTTACGCGATTTCACGCGCGCTCGTGAAGAGGCCATGAAGACTGTCAGAGCTTTATCAACGGAACAACTCGATAGAAGCGGCACGCTCGAAGGAGCAGGCAAAATCACGCTGGCGCGGCTGCTGTTGATGATGCGCGAACATGATGAATCTCATCTTAAAGACTTGCGCGCTCTGCGCGAGCGATTGAAGAGCGAAAGTGAATTGACCGCATGAGCAAACAACCCGAGTGGTGGGAAACTTTTTTTACGGGCCTCTCTTTGGACCTCTGGCGCGCAGTCGTCACGGAAGAACAGACGCGCGCCGAAGCCGACTTTATAGAGCGCACTCTTCAGCTTCCGTCGCAGGCAAAAGTTCTTGACGTGCCGTGCGGCGGCGGTCGCCACGCCCTCGAATTGGCTTCGCGCGGCTTCCTGATGAACGGAGTGGACATCGCGCAGGAGTTTGTTGAAGAGGCGCAGGGGAAAGCCGCAGAGCGCAATCTCAACTTCACCTGCGAGCGCAGAGAGATGCGCGACCTGCCGTGGCACGAAGAGTTTGACGGCGCATACAGTTTCGGCAACAGCTTCGGCTACCTGACTGATGAAGGCAACGCTGAATTCCTGCACGCAGTCTCGCGCACTTTGAAACCCGGCGCGCGCTTCCTTCTGGAAACGGGCGCGACGGCAGAGAGCCTCCTCCCGCATTTCGCAGAGCATCGCCGCTACGAGGTCGGCGCAATCACGATGCTCATTGATAACCGCTACGACCACGAGAGCGGGCGTCTCTACACTGACTACACCTTCACGCGCGACGGCAGGGAAGAGAAGAAGCCCGGCTCGCAACGCGTCTATACCTACAGAGAGCTTTGCCGGATGCTCGAAGCGGCAGGCTTCCAGAATTGCGTTGGCTCCTCTTCACCCGACGGCGAGCCTTTCAAACTCGGCGCGCAAAGGCTCTACCTGAGCGCAGTGAAAAGCAAATAGGTTGGAAAGAGGACCAAAAATATCTTAAACTCTGTATTCTTCCCCCATAAGTATTTCCCTCTGGCCGAACGCGCCTCACGGTTGTCGTTTGGTCTGCATGGTTGCAACTCAATATAGTTTCTCCCTTTCACATTTTTGCATGGGAGTCTGAGAGAGCGATGAGATGTAAGAACAGAAATAATTTTATGCGCACGCTTTTTGCGCTCGGTCTGATTTTCTGGCTGCCCGATGTGAGGTATGCCACAACTCACAACGGAGGAAACGAAACTGTGCAGGAGCAATTACCCGCAGGCGTCACGTTTGTGACGGAAGCCGAAGGGATTCGTGAATACAGGTTGGCAAACGGGATGAAGGTGCTGCTCGTTGAGAATCGCGTCGCGCCCGTCACCACCGTTCTGGTCGTTTACAAAGTCGGCTCGCGCAACGAAGCCGTCGGTTATACAGGCTCTACGCATCTGCTCGAACACATGATGTTCAAAGGCACGCCGACTTTCAACAAAGAGAAGAACACGCAGATTGCCGCGACCCTGCAAAAGCTCGGCGCGGATTTCAACGCGACCACATGGTACGACCGCACAAACTATTTCGAGACGGTGCCTTCGGACCAGATTGAGCTTGCCGTCAAACTCGAAGCAGACCGGATGCGCAACTCTCTGATTGCCGACAGCGACCGTCAATCGGAGATGACAGTCGTGCGCAACGAGCTTGAGCGCGGGCAGAACGAGCCAACGGAAGTTCTGGACGAAGCTGTTTACGCGACAGCCTTCCGCGAGCATCCTTATCATCATCCGACTATCGGCTGGCGCTCTGACGTTGAAGGCGTGCCGACCCTGCGCCTCAAAGCTTTCTACGACACCTTCTATTATCCGAACAACGCGACGGCCATCATCGTCGGAGATTTTGAACGGGAGAATGCTCTCTCTCTCGTCAATAAATATTTCGGCGCGTACCCGGCTTCAAAAAATCCGATACCGGAAGTCTATACGGAAGAGCCGCCGCAGCAGGGCGAGCGTCGTCTGGTGATTCGTCGCGCGGGCGAACTCGCCCTCGTGCAGATAGCCTTTCACACGCCCGGCGTGCTCGGCCAGATGACTGTGCTCTCAAGCGTTGAGCTTGCCAAACGCGCCGCCAGTCCGCCCGCGCAGAACGACATCTACCCGCTCGTGGTCCTCTCTGCCGCGATGACGAACGGAGTGACGAGCCGCCTCTATCAGGCTCTTGTCGAAAAGCAACTCGCCGTCAGCGTGACATCGAACGCAGATCAACACCGCGATCCCGGTCTCTTTAGCATCGCCGCGACAGTGCGTCCGGGCATCGAGCCGAAGCAGGTTGAAGACGTTATCTTGTCGGAGCTGCGTCGCGTTGCGGAGCAGGGATTGACGGGCGCGGAAGTGGATAAGGCCAGGCAGCAGATTCTTGCCCAAGAAGCTTTCAAACGCGACGGCACATTCAACATCGCGGAACAGATGTCCGAAGCCGAAGCTGTTGCCGACTGGCGTTTCTTCAAAGACTATTCTTCAAACATCTCAAGGGTCACACACGCAGACGTACAGCGTGTCGCGCGCTCCTACTTTACGGAAGACAATCGCACCGTCGGCTACTTTATTCCGAAGCAGACGAACGGCGTGGCGGAAAATAACTCTGAGAGCGCGAATGCTGGGAGCGCAGGCATCTTGCCTGCTGACTTGAGCGGGGATTCAACCAAAGATGCGGGCGGGACGCCTGCGCTCCCGGGAAATGCGCGCAAACTATTTCCCGGCAGCGTTAAATTTTACCGCGACCCGCGCCTGAGCGAAGAGACAGGTGAAAGCGTCGCTCATGTTGAGAGGGATGGGAACGAGAATGTTAAGGCTGGCGGCTCCGTCACTCCGCAGGCGAAAGAGCAGCAGCCCGTCGCGCCGCGCGGCGATAAATCTTCGGATGCGGTGCGCGCTAACACGCCTGCGAGCGTCGGGCAATCAAACTTTGCTTCACGCATCGCGCGCACAGAGCTTCCGAACGGCGCAACGCTGCTCGTACTTGAAAACCATGCGACCCCGACCTTCTCGCTTCGCGGCTCTTTCCGCGCAGGCTCTTACTTCGAGCCGAAAGATAAGCCCGGCCTCGCGCGCATCACCGCAGAGATGTTGGAGCGCGGCACACGGAAGCGAAACAAGCTTCAGATAGCCAGCGACCTTGAATCAGTCGGCGCGCAAGTGGATTTCTCGGCAGACCCTTTTGCCGTCAACATTGCTGCGCGTGCGCTCTCGAAAGATTTGCCGCTCGTCATGGGGACGCTTGCGGAAGAGTTGCGCGAGCCTGCTTTCCCTGCGGACGAGTTGGAAAAATTGAAGCAGCAAACCGTCGCGGCAATCAAAGAGCAACAGGCCAACACGCGCTTTCGCGCTTACGAACGTTTCACGGAATCAATCTTCGAGCCGACCAATCCTTTCTATCAACAGCCGGGCGACAAATTGATTCAGAGCATCAACTCGATCACCGTTGAAGACGTGCGCCGTTTCTACACGGAGCATTACGGCGGGCGTTCTTTGATTCTCTCAATCGCGGGCGATGTGCAAGCGAGTAATGTGCAGAATCAGTTCAAAGATGCGTTCGCTTCGTTTGAAGGACCACAGAGCGTTGACATCAACGTCACAGACCCGCAGCAGCAGGCGGCAGCGCGGCGCGAAGTTGTGCTTCTCAAAGACAAGGCGAACGTTGACATTCTGCTCGGCTCTGCCGCGCCTCTGCGCCGCGAGTCGAAAGATTATTATGCGGCCCTGCTCGCCAACAGCGCGCTCGGCGAATCAACGCTCTCTTCGCGTCTGGGCTTGCAGGTGAGAGACAAAGAAGGCTTGACCTACGGCATCAACTCGCGCTTCCGCGCGCCTTCGCTGGCGGCTGGTCCATGGTACATCGGCGTCTCCGTCAACCCGCAGAATGTTGACAAGGCGATTATGTCCGCTCTCGGCGTGATACGCGACTACGTCAAAAACGGAATCCGTCCTGATGAACTCGCGGACGAAAAATCTTCCGCCATTGGCTCGTTCAAAGTCTCGCTCGCCACCAACGCTGGCCTTGCGAACGCCCTCTGGAACGCAGAGTTTTATCATCTCGGCGCAGACTACATTGATCGCTACCCGCAACTGATTCAGGCCGTCACTATCGAAGAGGTCAACGCCGCAACTCGTAAATATTTCAGGCCGGACCAACTCACAGTCGTCATCGCGGGCGACTACGAGGCCAACGCTCCCATCGCTAAGCCAACGCCTTAAAAG
>JBAWGU010000472.1:0-3790 GCA_049593215.1 Pyrinomonadaceae bacterium | reverse complement strand
CAGTTATTTTTCGTTTTTACAACGGACTACTGACAACTGACAACGGACAGTCTTTATCATTTCTTTTTCCCCTGCGCTTGCTTGAGCAATTTTTCGACTCTGATTGTTTCGTGGTAATTTGCCGGAAAGTTTACCCGGGCACGTTCGTAAAAGTCTTTAAGGAGCGGCAAGGCTTCGTCGCGGCGATTGAGGAGCAAGAGGCATTCGCCCATGTCTAGAAGGAAAGTGAAGTAGGTTGCTTCGTCCTGGCGGTTGTTCTGAAAAATCCTGTAAGCTTTTTCAAAAACGGGTTTGGCTTCTGCGGTTTTGCCGTCGCGCAACAGATAAAGGCTGAGAATCACGAGTTTTTGGCCGAACTTGATGCTCGTTTCGGAGATTGTTTTCTTCTCTGCCTCGACATTCTCTCGCGCTAAGCGGGCAGCCTGCGCCCAATCTTTTCTGAGTTCATAGATCGGCCACAGAGCGTCTTTCGCGCTTCTCTCAAAGCTGCTGTTTTCGCCTTTGATTTTTCTGACTTCAACAATGGCCTGTTCGATGATCGCTTCGCCCTCTGAAAGATTTCCTTTAGCAGCTTCGATTCTGCCGCGATAAAGCGCAGGCACCAGTCGCCAGTCCGCATCCGCTAACTGTGCAATTCGTGTTTCGCCCTCCCGAAACAGTTCGTCTGCGCGTGCAAAGTCGCCTTGTTGCGCCGCATTCAAACTCAAATTGAAATAGAGCCGCGCCGTGTTGTGGTGTATCTCGCCGTGTTTGCGACGAAAGAGTTCGAGTGATTCGCTATAGAGTTTTTCCGCTTCGTCAAAATCGTTGTTGCAGGAGACGATTTGACCGGCTAAGTCTTCGAGCAGGTAAGGCAGGTTCGCGTTGTCCGGCGCAACTTCGCGGAACATCACGACGGCCTGGCGAAGGAGTTTTTCAGATTCGAGAATTTTTCCCCTCCCGGATATGATCGCGCCGAGATAATACAAATCTTTGGCGACTTCGGCATGTCGCTCGCCGAAAACCTGCCTGCGTAATTCCAAAGCTCTTTGTGCGTGAACTTCTGCACGCTCAAACATTCTGTTCTCCAGAAAAATCTCCGCGCACTTGTGATGCAGTTCCGCTCGAATGTCAGCATCATCTGGAAACTCCGTTTCGATTTTCAGGGAGAGGTCGTTCAAAACATCAATCACGCGGGCCTGACCGTTGAGGCGATTGCCTTCTGCGTACCATGCCGGATTCGCGTAAGACAAAACCTTCTCCATAAAGCCCGTGATCTTTTTCGATTTCGCGGCAGAGAGTTCGGCCCTCTTCTCGTTCTCTTCGGCTCTGGCCTGATGTGCGGCAGCGATGCTTGCTTTCTCACGCGCCACGCTTGCCTGCCACAGCGCGGCGCTCAGTCCGGCAATCAAACTCAAAACCACCAGCGACGCTGCCGTCACTCCGACTCTGTTGCGTTTGATAAATTTGCTCGCGCGATATTGAAAGGTGTTCGGACGCGCAGCGACAGGCAGCCCGCTCAAATGTTTTTCGATGTCTTCGGCCAGAGCTTCAACAGACTTGTAACGTCGCTCCGGCTCTTTCCTCAACGCCGTCAAGACGATGTTGTCCAAGTCGCCTTTCAGTTCGGATGCGGGCAGGGGCGCGCGCAAAGAAGCGTTCGCAGTTGAAGGAGTAAGCGAGCCGGTTGCGCCTGCGGCATCGTGTGCAGATGGCTCGCTATTTTTTCCTGCGCCCCTTTGCCTGCGTGTCACGGCGTCGCTCGGGCGCGGCGGTTCCGTTTCGTCAATCGTCCGCACGATCTCTTCAAAACTCTTGTGCCCGAAATCGAACGGGCGCACGCCTGCCAGTAGCTCATACAAAACTACGCCGAGGCTGTAAACATCGCTGGCGGTCGAGATGTTCTTGCCGCGAATCTGTTCGGGAGAAGCGTAGGCGGGCGTGAAAGCTCTGAAGGCTGTCAACGTCTGCGTCTCGTTGGTCAAAGCCTCATCCAATATTTTCGCCAGCCCGAAGTCGAGCAGTTTCGGCTCGCCCTCTCTGGTCACTAAGATGTTGGACGGCTTGATGTCGCGGTGGATGATTAAATTTCTGTGCGCGTAGGCGACCGCCGAGCAAACTTTCAGGAAAAGGCGCAGACGCTCCTGCGTATCCAGACTCTCTTTCGCTGCAAACTCCAGCAGCGGCTCGCCCGCGACATATTCCATGACGAGGAAAGGCTCGCCGTCTGCGCTCACGCCGCCGTCAAACAGTCTTGCGATGTTCGGATGACTGAGCGAGGCCAGAATCTGGCGCTCGCGTTTGAAATGGCGTTTGGTTTCCGAATCGGCAAGTGTCTGTCGAATAATCTTGAGAGCAACACTGTGGCGAAACTCTCCGTCGGCGCGCTCGGCCAGAAAGACTGTGCCCATGCCGCCGCGCCCGATCTCGCGCAGAACCCTGTAAGCTCCGATGCGCTCGTTGGGCGGCAAGTCCGTCTGCTCGTCCGTCAAAAGCTCTGCGGCAATCTCGAAGGCGGGAGCTTCGATAAAACTCCCTGCCTGCTCGTGTGAAGCAAGCAGATGCAAGACATCTTTGAGCAAGGCATCATCGCTCGCGCAAACTTCTTCGAGAAACTGCGCACGCTCGTCAGGCGCTCGCTCAAGCGACGAATTAAATAACTGCTTGACCTGTTGCCATCGTTCCGGCTGCATGGTTTTCGTTTGTGTTGGAAAGAGAAAAGGGTAGCAGGTCAATTTGAAATTGAGTGGCGTGTGAGCCGGAAGTTCACCGCAGAGGCGCAGAGGATACGCAGAGTTAGCGCAGAGAGTTGAATCAGGTCTCTGCGTAAACTCTGCGACAACTCTGCGTCTCTGCGGTGAGTCTCAATTTGCTTCTCATGCATCTTCAATTTGACCCGCTACTAAAAAAAGCGCGCTAAGTTTTTTTACTCCGCCGCGTTTGAGTGGAGTTGGCCGTAGAGCCAAGCTTTCGCCATGTCCCATTCGCGTTTCACAGTCGCGGACGAAACGCCTATCACTTCCGCAGCCTCTTCGATGGTCAGCCCGCCGAAGAACCTCAACTCGACAATGCGGCTCTGCCTCTCGTCGAAAGATGCCAGATGAATGAGAGCTTCATCGAGCGCGATGAGGTCTATGTCGCGTGATGTTTCGGAGAAGCTGACAGCCGCATCGAGCGAGAGTTTGCGCAACCCGCCGCCGTGACGTGCCGCGCGACTGCGCCGCGCACGCTCCATCAAAATCTGGCGCATCAAGCGTGCGGCGAAGCCGAAGAAGTGCGCGCGGTTCTGCCATGCAATATCGGTCTGCCCGACGAGCCGCATGTATGCTTCATGGACCAATGCAGTGGCTTGCAGCGTATGGTCAGGACGCTCGCGCTTCATGTAGCTGTGTGCCAGCCTGCGCAGCTCGTTGTAAACGAGCGGCATCAGCTTAGCCGGAGCGCCGGGGTCGCCCTCGCGCAATTCGACAAGCATCAGGGTGACTTCGTTAGGCGAGGGCATGTTCATACGGGTCTCTTGGGCACAGAGGAAAACGACGTGGCTGCGGCGCGTGCCGAATTCTACACTAATCCGCCTCCCCTGAAAAAAGATTTGTCCGCGTGAGCCGATTTCCGTCTGAATTTCACATTTAGAGTTAAGAAGACAGAAGCCTGTTCAAAGAAGGATGCCGAACACCATGAGATTTGCCAGCACAAACGTCAAACGCGCTCTCAGATTAACAATCGTCCTGCCGGGCATACTCTGTTTGCTCATCGCCCTCATTATTGCGCCTGCCAGCCGCAACGCTCCACCGCGCAACTACGTCCGCAC
>JBAWGU010000471.1:0-5787 GCA_049593215.1 Pyrinomonadaceae bacterium | reverse complement strand
GTTCACAGCCGCCCGCCCTGACACCACAGAAGCGCAGGGGGTGCGTGTTCAACTCACAGAATTGCAGAAGCAACTCGCCGTCGTGCAGAAGACTCACGCTGACGCTCTGGCCGCGCGCGATCAGCAGATTGCAGAGTTGCGAACAAACCTCCAGACCGTCGCAGTCAACAAGGAGGCCATCACGCAGGCGGCGGCCATGCGTGATCAAGTCGCCAACATGCAACTTCAGTTGACCACCATGCAGAGGACCAACGCTGAAGCTCTCGCCGCACGCGATCAGCAGATTGCGCAACTTCGCACCACCACCGAAGGCTTCCAGAAGAAGATCAATCTCGGCGGCGTCACGCTCCAGCGCGGCACACGCGCGCCCCGCAAAGGCAAGGCAACAAAGAAGGGCAAGAAATCGGAAGGCGAGGAATAAAGGAAAAAGGAAAAAGTAAAAAGGTAAAAGTTAGGCGGAAACCACTTTAATTAAAAAGCTCAACATGAAGTGATTTAAATAAATGTTTGGCTTCCCCTAACTTTTGCCTTTTACCTTTTACCTTTTTCCTTCTTTAGCTTATGTCTGACGCTTCACAACCCCTCGTCTCCTGCGTGATGCCGACAACGGCGCGGCGTCGCCTGTTTGTGCCGCAGGCGATTCGACTCTTTCAGCGACAGGATTACGCTAACAAAGAGCTGCTCATCGTTGACGACGGGCCTGAGTCAATGGAAGAGATTGCTCCCCGGGATGATCCGCAGGTGCGCTACATTCCTTTAGCGGGCGGGCGCACGCTCGGCATGAAGCGCAACTTCTGCGTCGAAGCGGCGCGCGGCAATCTCATCATGCACTGGGACGATGACGATTGGGCCAGCCCGCGCCGCATCAGCTATCAGACGGACGCACTCCTTCATGCAAACGCGGAAATTTGCGGCGTGCGCCAGATGATCTTTTACGAGCTTGCGACCGCGCGCGCATGGCTCTACGAATACCCTGTGGACCAACGCCCGTGGCTCGCGGGCAATTCGCTTCTCTACACGCGCGAGTTCTGGCAACGCTCGCCCTTCCCTGACATTCAAGTCGCTTCCGACACGCGCTTTATCTGGAATCAGGCGATGGATCGCCACGTTGCCGTGCCGGACTACAGCTTCTACGTGGCGATGATTCACCCGGACAACACCAGCCCCAAAAATTACAAAGGCTCTTACTGGTCGCCGTGGCCCGGCAGCGTCGAACGAATCATGGGCGCAGACTACGCCTTCTATCAAACCTTCCTCGAAGGCGCAGAGAAAAAAGAGACGCTTCATTCAGACGTGGCAGGACCAACTATTGAGCCGCAGACGAAGCAACTCTCTTTTGCGCCGTCAACGGATGAGGAAGAGAAGCAGGCAGAGACAATCAACTCCGAATCTTCAAACACGAAAGAAAAGCAGGAGCAACAGCGCACCTCCCATCATTCAACACCGGAGTTGACTCGTAACTACGTCTCCCCCCTCATTCACACAAACGGCAGGAAGCCCGTAGTCTCCTGCATCCTTGCCACAGGCAATCGCCCCGCCTTCACGCGACAGGCCATACGCTGTTTCCTCAGACAGACGTTTGACGATTCGGAGTTGATTGTGGTTGACGACGGCGAGCAATCAATGGCAGAGCTTTGCGCCGGACTCTTCCGCGTGCGCCACATACGCCTTGACGAGCCAACCACGCTTGGCCGCAAGCTAAACATCGGCATAGAGCAAGCCGCAGGCTCTATCATTCAGAAGTTTGACGACGACGATTTCTATCATCAGGATTTTCTCGCACACTCTGTCGGCGCGCTCCGTGATGCTGATGAAGAGAAAGCTCTTGTGACATGGGATTGCTTCACAATTTTGATAGCGGGTGAGAACTGCGTGCGTCACTCAGGTCATGGCTGGACCACCGGCGCGACGCTCTGCTTTCATCGAAAGCTCTGGGAGCAGCATGGGTTCAGAGACGAGCCGAGCCGCGTTGACACATCGTTTATAGAGGACCACGCGCCGCAGCTCGTCAAAGTCTGCGCGCCGCAACTCATCATGGTCGTTCGTCACGGACACAACACTTGGACGCAACTGAGCAATGGCTTTCCTGTTGACGATTACTTTAAATCCCTGCCGACGCACGGGAGGTCGCTGGATGATTTGGTTGAACCGATTGACCGTCTCTTCTATCACTCGCTCGGAAAAGAAGGAGCGCCATGAGAGTCGGCTACGTGCTCACGGATTTTTCTCCGCTCTCCGAAGCCTTCATACGCAGAGAGATACTCGCGCTCTGCGGCAGAGGCCATCGCGTCTTCGTCTATACGGATCGAAAGCATCAAGACCCGCACGTGCCTGAGCCTGCCCACCCGAATCTCTCTGTCAGAGAAGGCCAGTTCATGTACAACTCTGACGCGCTCGTTCAAGCTGCGTTCGACGACGGGATAGAGCACCTGCACGGCAGCCTGATGAGTCCGGCGCATCGCGCCGCCTACACAGCCGCGCACGCCTTGCAAACACCTTTCACGCTGATGGCCTATAGCGGCCACGACATCTTCACACGCCGCGACCCAACCCTTTACGAGGCGGCGTCACAAGACCCCAACTGTGTCTCTATCGTTGTCGAAGACGCCTTCATGCGCGATTGGTTAAGTGAGAACCTCTGCGTCGCTACGGACAAACTCACCATCGTTCCTAATTCTTTCGACCTCGATCTATACCGCCTGCGCGAGCCGCGCCAGTCGCATGACCCGCTTGTCATTCTCTCAATCGCGCGCTTCGTAGAAAAAAAAGGATTGATCTATCTCATCAATGCTTTCAAGCAACTCTCTGTTGCGCGTGGCAATGTTGAGTTATGGCTGGTCGGATACGGCCCTGAAGAAAATAGCTTGCGACAGGCAGCGAGCGGCAACCCGCGCATCAAATTTCTCGGCGCGATGAGTGAAGAGCAGACGCGCGAGCTTTACGCCAACGCAGACATTTTCTCTCTTCCCTGCATTCAAACTGCGACGGGCGATGCCGACGGCGTGCCGACGACACTGCTCGAAGCGATGGCCTTTGAGCTTCCGGTCGTCTGCACGAATCTTCTCTCGACGCCCTGCTATGTCAGAGACGATGAGGACGGTTTTCTGGTCCCGCCGCGTGATACGGCATCGCTCGCAACCGCGCTCGAACGTTTATGCGCCGATACGAAACTGCGTGAAGAGATGGGAGCGCATGGACGCGCACGCGTCTCTGAAATCTGCGACATCACACAGAACGTCCTGCGCCTCGAAGAGATTTTTATAGAAGGGCGCTGGACCAAATGGCGCGAGACTATCAAAGAGCTTGAGCAGCAACGCCTCGCCTACACGCCGGAGCGAGAGGAATATTACACAGAGTGCCGCGTCAACGCCGTCAACTATTTTCAACCTGTCACGGGCAGACTCCTCGACATCGGCTGCGGTCTCGGCCAGCTCGGATTTCATCTTCCGCCGGGCGTTGAATACTTCGGCTGCGACACGCTCGCCCGCGAAGAACTCCACGGCGCATTCCCCTTCGCCGCCGCGCGCTCCGAAAGCTTGCCCTTCGGCGATAACACGTTCGACGCGGCTGTCTTCTACGCCGTGTTGATTCACGTCTTCGACGTTGACCGCGCGCTCAAAGAAGCCTCACGCGTCCTCAAACCCGGCGGGCGTCTCTATCTACAGGAGTGCTACGACGACACGAATCCAATCCACATGAACCACTTCTCCGGCGCGAGCCTTAACCGGCGCGTCTCGGAATATTTCAACGTCATCAGCTCTCAACCTGCGAACGAATACTTAATGATGGTGATCGCGGAAAAGCCTCTGGCTGTCGAAGCAGGTGACTCGAAAGCTATTGAGCAGGTCGAGCGAGCAAGTCTTCATCCTGAAAAGCCTGCCTCTCAAAATCAACTGCCGCTCGCCAGCATCTGCATCACCACGTACAACCGCGCGGAGCTTGTCAAAATCTGCATTGACTCTGCGCTGCGGCAAACTTACAAGAACGTCGAAGTCATCGTCGTTGACGATTGCTCAACGGACCATACGCGCCGCGTGCTTGAAAGTTACGGCGAGGCGATTCGCGTCGCACGCAACGAAGAGAATCTTGGCATGGCTCTTTCAAAGAATCGCGCCATGCTGATGTCGTCCGCCGAAGCGCGCTACGTCGGCATCCTCGACAGCGACGATTACTATCATCCGAATTTTGTCGAACGCTGCGTCGAATTTTTAGAGGACCACACGGAAATCGGCCTCGTCTATACGGATGACATCATGGTTGATATTTCGGGAAGGGAGATGAGACGCCAGCCTTCGGTTGAACCCTGGGACATAGACAACTGGCTGCGCACGCGCAACCTGCGCGGTGACACATGGCTCGCGCGCCGCGAGCTTGTGATGAGGACCAATCTTTTAGACAAAGCCACAGACCCTGACAGCGATTACGACCTCTTCTACCAGTTGTTAGCTTTCACAACCTTCGCGCATGTGCCGGAGTTTCTAGTCTTCATACGCCAGCACGCAGGGCGCGCTACCACAGCCGACCGTCTCTCGCTCACGCGCGCACACGCCGCCAACCTTGTCAGGTATGGCTTCTCGCCCGAGTACGCTTATCTTCGCGCACGCTACAATCCCGAATGGATTCCCGCCATCGAAGAAGGCATCGCGCTGGGACATAAACTCCGCGAAGAGCATCAAAGAGCGATGGGCTAAAAGCGTTTTTGCGATTCCGCAATGTACAAATAAGCTCGATTGTTTAGAGGCGGGCTATGCCCGCCAACTCAAGTTGCATCGGCGGTCAAAGACCGCCTCTAAACGGGTGTTGCGTTGGAACGCGCGTAGAAGTCAACAAGCTCTTTTGCTGCATCAACAACTTTGCCGCGCAACGCTACCGGCTCTAAGACTTCCAACTGCGCGCCGAAGCTCAGCGCATACTCACACGCCATCTCTTCTATATCAAAGCGCAGAGAGACCTCCACCCATCCTTCATTATCAGGCTGGCCCGTCTGCTCCACGCGCGCGAACCTTCCGGCGTAAGGCAGGCGCGGAATGATTTCCGCTCGAACGCGCGCTTTCATTTTGTACTTCCCCAAATTAGCGCGAAACTTTGCAGACGACTGTTCCCAGAACGATGCCAACTCGAAATCCTTCGGACGAACGCAGCGCGCATCCAACAACTCTGCCGTCTGCACGCTTGAGACGCGATAACTGCGCACCTCTCCTTCTATCCCCGCCACCAGATACCAGACGCTCCCTTTCGCCACCAGCCCCAGAGGGTCAACCAGACGTTCAACCGCATCGCACCCGCCTCGCCGGTAAATCATTCGCAGCTTACGTTCCTGCCAGATTGCTTCCTGAAGAACGTGCAGGAGCGGCACAGTCTCTTCCGAACGATTCCAGCCCGTCACGTCAACGTGTATGCGTTGACGCACATGCTCCGCGCCCTGCCTGTAAATCGAAGGCATCGCCGCCAGCAGTTTTAAGAGCGCGCCTTCAGCCGCCTTCTCAAGATTCAGATCGGCCAGCAACCGCGTTGGCTTGTTGACGAAGAGCGATTGAACTTCAGCCTCGTTGAGACCTGTCAGGTTCGTGCGATACTCGCCAAGCAGAGACCACCCGCCTCCCGTGCCGCGCTCCGCGACAACAGGAATCCCAGCGCCGCTCAGCGCATCCATGTCGCGGTGTATGGTGCGCTCGGAAACTTCCAGCCGCCGCGCCAAGTCTCGCGCCGTCAACAGCCTGTGAGATTGCAATAAGAGCACAATGGAAAACAGGCGGTCTGCGCGCATCTCTTCTCCTTCACTCTCTC
>JBAWGU010000470.1:0-4231 GCA_049593215.1 Pyrinomonadaceae bacterium | reverse complement strand
CGGATATTGGTGACTGTCCCGTTGGATGAAAACACTGCCTTGATCACTATCGTTCCACTAATCTGATTCTTCCTCGCCTCTTCCGTGTACTGCGGCTCCGGCTTCGATAGTATCCGCGCCTTCTGCGTTACGTCCTTCGGATTAAAGGTCCGGTCATAATCCGCTCCTCCGCCTCCGCCTCCCGGACCACCGCCTCCTTCGTGACGGTCTCCGCCTCCTGTGTTCCCGCCTCTGCCGGGGCCGACGCCTCCGCCTTCACCACTTCCGACGCCTCCGCCTGTGCCTGTCCCGATGCCGTTGCCTGTCCCCGGTCCTGAAGAGACTTCTGTGGACTTAGACTTTGGATCGCCGTATGAGAGAGGTCTCGCATCAGGGGGAAAGAGTACGGGGTCAGCATCAATGGTGGCTGCGACGGGTAAAGACGGATTCTTGATGACAGGAGGATGAGGGTCTGGAGCAACGACCTGCGGGACTGTCAGAGATGCTTGTGGAAGTTTGCCGAAGGAGGCAGGTTTCTGTTCTTCACGACCACCGCCGCCGCCGCCGCCGGGTTTGTCTTGTTTAGGCTTGGAGCCTCCTCCTGTTCCTTTGCTCGTTCCCGCCGGACCTTTATCAGGATCAGGCTGGTCGTTGGGAATGTCTATAATCTCGTCTGCCATCAACTGCTCCTGCTGCGCCGCAAGCAACGCGTTTCTGCGCGTGCGGTAGTTGTCCGTTGCGACGAGAGCGATGAGAGCAGTGAGCACCAGCACAAAGGCTGTGACGAATCCGATGGCGACGTTCGGCTGCGAGATGAAGCGCCAGAAGAGTTGGCTGTAGGCGACAACGGAGCGGCGCGTGAAGCCCCACGGGTCTGCCTTAAACTCAGGCCACGTCAGTTGAGATGCGTGGGCGACAGCCCGCACTTCAGCAGAGAGGCGGCTGACCAATCCTGTGTCTTCAATAATCGTTAAGTTGTACTCGCCCTTGCGCACATACTGCGCTTCCTCTTCTTGCTCAGCCGCAACGGTCCACTTT
This sequence comes from Pyrinomonadaceae bacterium, assembly GCA_049593215.1. Taxonomy (GTDB): domain Bacteria; phylum Acidobacteriota; class Blastocatellia; order Pyrinomonadales; family Pyrinomonadaceae; genus JBAWGU01. The sequence continues at coordinate 3,214 of JBAWGU010000470.1, read as the reverse complement.
TCATCGAGGCTTTGCGGCGCGTCGGGCGCGGGCGTCGAGACGATGCTTGCGACAAGCTCGCTAAGCGGCGTGGCGTCAACGGGGCAAAAGCTGAACTTGCTGGCGAACTCTTCTCGGCAGGTCGGACATTGTTTCATCTTTCTCACCTCTTCATGGCTTGAAGGGAGCAGCGCATCTACGGCTTCCCTGTTAAAGATTTGCTCGGAGACGGGAGCGTGTTGGACCTCTTGACGATATGAACGGAGCACGCGATTGTCTAAATGCCCGGAGATGTCAGGCACGCGCCACTCTGCGAGCGCGTCTGTTAGCTCTCTCTCTTCCGCAGCGTCGTCGCCGCCGCCGAATGTTGAGAACCATGTTGAGTCATCTTTCCTGTTCATCTTTTCTAACTCTCCAAAGCAACTGCTTCCGCGCGGCTGTTCAAGTAGGGCGCAAGCAGTCTCTTCAAATTCTGTCGCGCGCGATGGATTCTGGCTTTCACTGTGCCCGTGTCTGCGCTAACGATTGCGGCAATCTCCGCGAGACTGAGTTCTTCATACTCGAAGAGCACAATCGCCTCGCGCTGCAAAGGCGGCAGACTCTCAATCGCTTTGCTCACTTCCTGCGATAACTCTTCCGCGAGAAGCTGCTCCAAAGGCTCCTGCGCTGCGGGCGCGCGGGTTTCTTCCGCATACTCTTCGACGGCGACTTCCTGCCCGGTCCGGCGCAGATGCTTCAATGCGAGATTTCTCGACGCTGCATAAAGATATGTGCGAAGGGCTGCGCGCTGCGGGTCGAAGCTGTCGGGCCTGCGTATCAGGCTCAGGAAACAATCGTGTGTGACATCTTCGGCGAGCGCGACGCTGCCAAGCATCCTGTACGCGAAACGAAACACGCAGGCGCGATGACGTTCGTAGAGCACGATGAAAGCCGCTTCGTCACCGCGACTTGCTCTTTGCAACAGCGTTTCGTCTGTCATTAAGACTGCGCGCACCCTGATAAAGTCGAAGGCTTACAAGTTTTTCGGAAAGCTTCTTCGGTTGTCGCTTCCAATATCTGATTACCGGCCAGAGCGAAAAGGTTACGGCCTCGATGGAAGTATTTTTAGGATTCCGTTTTTGAGGAAATGGTGCGCTGTGTTTGATGGTGAGGGCGCAAATATTTTTATTGGGGAGTGAATTTAGAGTTTGAAATTTCACGCTGGAGGCGCAAAGGCGCGAAGAAAAGCACGCAAGGGATTCAGAAGCATTCAATCTCTTAGCGGTCTTCTTTGCGGCTTTGCGCCTTTGCGCGAAACTTTTATTTAATCATCGCATAGAGCTTGTTCGCAGATTCAGGTTTGAGCATCTTGAGGATTCTGTATTCCTCCATCGCGCCGCTCTTGTTGCCCTGCGCGACGTAGGTGACGCCCAGATTGTAATGGGCCAGCGCAAAATCCCGCTTGATGCGAAGCGCCTGACGGTATTCGTCAACGGCTTCGTTGTAGCGGCCCAGACTGTGATAGGCGTAGCCGAGTTCGTTGTGCGCTTCCGCGTGTTCAGGCTTTAAGCGAACGGCCTGTTGCAGAGGAACTGTCGCTTCCGAATATCTTTTCAGCTCGTTGTAGGACCAGCCAAGATTGTACTGCGCCCCCACGTTGTCCGGCTTCAATCGAACGGATTGCCTGTACGCCTCTGCCGCTTCTTCATACTGCCCGAGGTCGCTATAGTAGAGGTCGCCAAGTCCGGCATAAGCCGAAGCGTAATCGGGTTTGTAGCGAATCGCCTGCTTGTATGCGGCGATGGCTTCGTTGAAATGTTGTCTGGCCTGCGCCGAGTTCGCAGTTGCCTGCGCGCCCAGCTTGCGATGCGCGTAGCCGAGTTCGCTGTAAGCCTCTGCGTAGTCTTCTTTCAGGCGAGTCGCTTCCGCGAGAGCTTCGACGGCTGGCCCATATTGCTTCAACTCGTTATAGGACCAGCCCAGATTGTAGTAGGCCGTCGGATTGTCCTGCTTGTAATTGACGCCCTGCTTGTAAGTCGCGGCAGCATCCGCATACTGCTTCGTGTTGTAGAAATAGACATCGCCGAGACCCAAATACGCAGTGCCCGAATCCGGCTTCAAGCGAATCGCTTCTTTGTAATCACGCACGGCCTCTGTATAACGACCCAGCTTGCGATGCGCGTAGCCGAGTTCGATGAAAGCATCCGGGTAATCAACCTTGAAGCGAATTGCCTGATTGAGCGATTCGGCTGCTTCGGCAAATTTGCTCTGCTCGTTATAGACCCAGCCAAGCTCGTAGTAAGGCGTGGCGTAATCCGGCTTGATACTGATGGCTTTCCTGTACTCGGTAATCGCGTCGCCGTAGCGCGTCAGGTGGCGATAAGAGTAACCAAGCTCAACGTGCGCGTCGGCATAATCTGGATTGTAGCGCACGGCCTGCTCCAGGCTCCCTGCGGCTTTGTCATACTGCTCCCTGTCGTTATAAATCCAGCCGATGCTGTAGTAGGCTTCCGCAAGATCAGGCTTCAAACGAATCGCTTTCTGGTAAGCCTCAAGTGCATCGTCATACTTGTTATCCTTGAGATACTGGTCACCCTGATCGTTATATTTCTCAGCCGCCTGTGCGTTGCCTGTCGGCGGCACTGTTCTGCGTGTGGTGGTCCGTCTGGTCGGCAGAGTGCGACGGACTGAAGGACGCCTTGAGGACGAGGCCGCGCTGGCTCTCTCTGAAGAGACAGCGCCGCCGCCATGCCCTCCTCCGTCATCCTGCGCCTCCACTGCAAACGCGAGACAGAAGAAAGCTAACACTGCTGCAAAAAATTTTGCGCGTGAACTAATCGGACAGAATTTCATAAACACTTCCTCGAATGATCTATGGTTTTGAACTTATCCCAGTTGAATGGACGACCGTGACAACGACTGCTTGCCGAAGAGTAGAAGATGAAGACATCGCTTCAGCTTAACGTAGGCGCGTTTCCGATGATAGCTTAGCATCAGGGAAAATTTCCGGCGGCTCGCAATTTCATCAAAACGATTTCCCACATCATCCTTCTCTTCAATTCATATCATAACTCACTCATCTTTACAGTCAACAACCTCTCGCCCCGATGCTCAACGTGCGCCGCAAAAGATTCAAAGTCTCGTCGGTTGACACTCGCTTTTATGTACGGTAATTTTGACCAACGTCAATCGTCACGACAACAAACCTTTCGGGTCCCGTTCGTCTAGTGGCCTAGGACACCGCCCTTTCACGGCG
>JBAWGU010000469.1:0-4815 GCA_049593215.1 Pyrinomonadaceae bacterium | reverse complement strand
CCTTCTGTCTTTCTCTTCTTTGCGCCTTTGCGTGAACCCTCAATCCTCATCTCAGGCTACATCCAATTCCAAACGACTATAATTAAAAGCTTGGCTTCCCTCGAACACTTGCCTTCTCCTTTTTACTTTTGCCTTGCCTTCAGTCCGCTTGCTCAATCAATCTTCAAACCTTCGACTGCTTCGACCAGAACTTTCTGTGTCTCTTTCTTGTCTCCGACGCTGAGAGTCACGGTGTACTCGCCGGGTTTGACGAATTTTGGTTGACCGTCGCCGCCGTCGCCGTCCCCCTCCGATTCAGGTTGCAGGTTCCAGACGACGCGATTAATCTCAGGGACAGTCGAGCCGCTCAAAGAGCGTACAGTCTTGCCTTTGCTGTCTGCAATCGTGATGGAATAGCCCTCGCCCGTGTAGCGTTTTAGATAGAAGCTGATGGTTGCGCCGAAAGGCGGATTGGGAGCTTTGAAGATTCCCTTTGCCGATTGAGTCTCCGAGCCGGGCAGGTAGTGAAACTCTTGCGCGGGGCGAATCGTGAAGAGATGCAACTCCTTGTTTCTCACTTCCGTCGTCAACTCTTCGAGCGGGCGGATGTCGTCCATCACGTAGATCGAGCGGCCATGCGTGCCGATGATTAAGTCTCGCTCGCGCGGATGAACGAGGATGTCGTCAACTGCGACGGTCGGGAGTCCGGGCATGAATTTGGTCCAGCGCGCGCCGCGATCAAAAGAGATGTAGAAGCCAAACTCCGTGCCTGCGAAAAGCAGGTTTTTGTTGGTGGGGTCTTCGCGCACAACTTTGACAGGGCCGTTGCGCGGAAGATTCGCCGTGATTGATTTCCAACTCTTGCCGTAGTCGGTCGTCATCAGAAGAAACGGCGCGAACACGTCGTTGCGATGCCCGTCAATAGCGACGTAAGCAGTGCCTTCATCAAAATGCGAAGCCTCAACGCGGCTCACCCAGAGGTTGCGCGCCGCAGCCGGAAGATTTCCCGTGAGGTCCGTCCAATCCTTGCCCTCGTTGCGCGTGACCCAGACTTTGCCGTCGTCCGTGCCCGTCCAGACCAGGCCGCGTGTGACGGGAGATTCCGAAATTGTATAAATGGTCCCGTTCGTTTCCGCGCCGGAGCCTGTCGTCTGAATACGATTAACGTCCTGAGTGGAAAGGTCAGGGCTGATTGCTTCCCACTTGTCGCCGCGCTCCGTGAGCTTGAAGAGACGATTGCCGCCGAGGTAGAGCGTGTTGCTGTCAAAGCGAGAAATCCAGAACGGCGTGGTCCAGTTAAAACGAAACGCCTGCTGCCCTTCCTTCGGCGAAGGCTGAATACTTTTGCGCTCGCCTGTCTTCATGTTGAGGCGCGAGATGGTGCCGTTCTGCGATTCCGAATAGATGATGGCGGGATCAGTCGGATCAATCGCCAGATACATTCCATCGCCGCCGCCGAGCGAACGCCAATCCGAATTGACGATGCCGTCGCGCGTGCGCGTCTGCGATGGACCAACCCATGAAAAATTGTCCTGCAAGCCTCCGGCGATTTGATATGGACGCTCCATGTCTGCGGCCACACGGTAGAATTCCCCGATAGGATAGTTGTTGATGAACTGCCAACTGCCCGCGCGGCTGTAGCTCGTGTAGATGCCGCCGTCCGTGCCGAGCAAGAGGTGATCGCTGTTCGCAGGGTCAACCCACATTGCATGAAGATCAGGATGCACGTCCTTCGCGCCGTCGTTGCGAAACGTCTGCCCGCCGTCATCTGAAACATGGAGAACGAAACCGAGCACATAAATACGTTGATCGTCCGTCGGGTCAATGCGTATCTGGCTGAAATAGAATGAGCGCGGAGTGAGTTCGTTGACGCGTTTCCATGTCTCGCCTTTATCTTCCGAGCGAAAGACGCCGCCGGTTTTACTCTTCGCATCGAAGAGCGAAGATTGCCCGCCAATGTCCGATTCAATCACTGCATAAACGATGTTCGGATTCTTCCTGTAAACATCGAGACCGATGCGCCCGGTCGAAGACGGTAAACCGTTAGCAAGTTTCTTCCATGTCCTTCCGCCGTCCGTTGTCTTAAAGATGCCGCCCGTCGCGCCTCCGCTCGCAAAGCTGTAAGGCGTGCGGCGGCGAAAGTACATCGCGGCGTAGAGCGTGTTGCGATCCGAAGGGTCCATCACAAGATCAATCACGCCTGTGTTCTCATCCACCTGAAGCGAAGCCGTCCACGTCTGCCCGCCGTCCGTAGTTTTATAAACTCCGCGCTCACGATTCGCTCCCCAGAGATGCCCGAGCGCGGCAACGTAAACCGTGTTCGCATCCGTTGGGTCAATCACAACACGCGAGATGGTCTGGCTATCGCGCAAACCCATATTGGTCCAGGTTGAGCCGCTGTCCGTAGATTTATAAACGCCGTCGCCCCATGAAGAACTGTTGCGCCCGTTCGGCTCGCCCGTGCCGACCCAGACTATTTTTGAGTCCGTCTGCGCGACTGCGACTGCGCCTGCTGACGCGACCGCCTGCTTCTCAAAAATTCCCGACCAGCTTGTCATGTTGTCCGTTGATTTGATGACGCCGCCTGTGGCGAGCGCGGCATAAATCGTGTAAGGCTTCTTCGGGTCAACGGCGAGGTCAGAGATGCGCCCGCCCATGTTTGCCGGACCAACGCTGCGCCACTTCATCTGTTTCGAGAGCAGCTCGTAAGGCTCCGGCTGAGACAACTCTTCTTCGCCGACAGGCGCGCGCGCTGGCTGCCGCGTAGCCTTCTGCTCAGTCTCTTCGCCTGCGCTCTTTTCAACGGAAGGCGTCGCAGGCTGCTGCTGGCCCTGCCTCTGCCGCTTTCTCTTCGGCTGCTGTTGCTGCGCGAAAGAGACTGAGGTGAGAATCAGCGACAACACGCAGCAAAGCGAGACGAAGCACACGAGAGGACGCACCGTTTTACGTGCAGTGGCGCGCACCGTGTGAGACGAGTTTTTAATCATAAGTAAAGAGTCTCCTAGCCGAAGAGAAAAGTTTTGATGACGCACGTCATGCCTGTTGGTAAGGCTTTAAGTTTTCGCTGAACGATAGAGCCAGCATCCATCTTATGTCAATCACTTCCTGACCAGCCGCTTGGATTTCCCCGCGCGCATCCGCTACACTTTCCGTCACCCTTGCAATTAACTTTGAGACGAGAAACGATGAGCGAACTCCGCCAACAACTCTGGGCCGTGATGAGCGAGCGCGGTTGCGAAGCAAACAACCTCAACTATGACGAGGCGGTAGAGATTGTGCGCCGCCTCGCAGGAGAAAAGGTTCACGGCATGTGCATCATCACCAACGACGCTGCGCACCTGCTCTCGCGCACAGAGCCTTTCAAACCCTCAACGCCAAATTCAAACGGCAAGCGTAGTAAACCATAAACCGCAAAATTATTTTCTCAGTTGAAAGGCCGCGACGAGCGGCAAATGGTCTGAGGCGATGTGCGCGGCACAGATGATAGTTGTGCGAACGCAATCCGGCATTCAGATGAGAGCCTGAAGAGACCCGAAAGGGTTATAAGATTGTTAAGATAGTTGTGTTCTTGTATGCTAGGCTGCGGAACTTCGACTGATAGTAACTTGATGAAAAGTCGTCTTTATGTCCGGTTCAGAATGTGGCGCATGAGCTAAGCTCAAGAGCGAGACCTTACTGCGTGCGTAACCCATTTGCCGTTGGCTGATGAAGAAAATCCTCTTCCGTCTTTATATCGAGTCAACCAATGAAAGAATGTACAGTCTGCAAGACATGCTTCCCGGACCATATCAAGCATTGTCCATTTGATGGTCAACAAAACGTCCAATCCTTGCCGGGCGAGCCTGTGCTGGATGGCCGCTATCAACTGGAAAAACGGCTCGGTCAGGGTGGCATGGGGATAGTCTATAAAGCCCGCCACGTCTTCCTCAAAACCGCTCATGCAATCAAAATAATTCTGCCGGAGTTAGTCGGCAACGATCCGACGCTCGCGACGCGCTTTCGACAGGAAGCAATGGCGGCGGCTGCAATCCGTCATCCCAACATTATTTCAGTCACGGACTATGGCGTGATCAAGGGGGTCATGCCGTTTCTGGTAATGGAGTTTGTTCCGGGCCAATCATTGCATGATCTTCTGGAAGCGGAAGGAAAGCTCTCACCTTCAAGGGCGCTGGAACTGATGATGGTGATCGCCTATGGCGTCAGCGCGGCGCACCAGCATGGAGTCATTCACCGGGATTTGAAGCCGCTGAACATCATGCTCCAGGAGAACAAGCCGATTGCGGAAGCCGTCAAGATTCTTGATTTCGGGCTGGCAAAAATTAAATCCAGCGATTTGCTTGGCTCATTTATCTTAGCCCAAACAACAGGCGTGATGGGTTCGCCTTATTACATGGCCCCGGAGCAATGGTCGGACGAAGAGCTGGACCAACGCTGTGATATTTACAGTCTGGGGATCATCCTCTTCCAGATGCTGGCGGGCGAAGTGCCCTTCAAAGGCATGTCAGCGCCGACCGTCATGAAAAAGCATTTGATGGATCCTCCTCCGCATTTCGCCGAGTTGAACATGAACGTCTCGCCAGCGATTGAGCAGGTCGTGCAACATGCGCTCGAAAAAGACCCGGATAAGCGACCTGCGACAACTGAAGAATTTATGCGTGAGCTGCATCAGGCCATCATGACAGGCGCAGCAATGGATCGCGCACGTGAGGCCGAAAGAACCTCCGACTATGAAAGAACCACGAAACGCTTGAAAAAAGGGCGAGCGAAATCGGAGCAGGAGAAGACCCACGATCAGGAAGAAACGCGCGACCGTGAAGTTGAAGAGACGCGTAGCCG
>JBAWGU010000468.1:0-27215 GCA_049593215.1 Pyrinomonadaceae bacterium | reverse complement strand
GCGCAAAGCCCGCACGGGCGAGCCGACGCGGACGGCGGCGGCGCAAGGCCAGGACGAGATTGCGCGAATTGTGAAAGAGACCATCAACGCCCTCGACGGCAGGAAGGGTGTCACCGACGAATATGATAGGAAGCAGCGCGGGGAGATTGTCCGGGTGCTGGGCGAGACGAAAGGTAGGGTCGGAGGTGCAGAAGGTGCTGCGGCGCGCATGGGCGTCAATCGCACGACGCTGCTCTCTCGCATGAAGAAGCTCGGCATAGACCCTAAACAGTTCTCCTGACTCTCACCTGCCGGGTCGTTTCTACCTCGCTACGGACACACATCATCATTCAGTCTTCCCCTGCCCGCCACTCAAATAAACCTGAGGCAATCTTTCTTCGGCTGCTGAAACTGACTTCGACAGTTTCGACATTGCAACACCCTCCCGTTGCCGCTCTGCATTGAATTTCAGCGAGTTACAGCGATCACACTTCGGCATACGTGTTGCACTCCTAAATATTGAGATGGGTGCTGTGATGTTTCCATTAGGGCGTTTTTCGCTGCTGCCTTAGAGGGCAGCAAATTGAAAGGTGATTTATGCCAGCAACTGTTTCGGGAGGCGCGGGTGCGGGGCCTGCGAGTTGATTATGATCGGGCGCGTTGGGCGCAGAGGGATGCCGTGGAAGAAGACTAACGAGTAAGTCGCGCGGATTAAGGCGGGCGGGATTAAATCTTGGCTCACTTTGAAGAAGGAAGAAGACGCGGCGAAGGCGAAGCGGTTCAAAACAACTAAGAGGTAAAAGATGAAAGGTAGTCTTCTTATGATTTGCGACGAACTTATATTCGATGATGCGCAACATTACGCTCCGCTACTTTCTATCGGAATCGTTGCGCCGGATGTGCGCCACATCCGCATTGGCGGCGTCGAGATGGACATTGAGCAGTTGGAGCGCGAGGCACAAACACCGCTCGTCTCCGATGAAATTCAAAAGGTTAGGGATTGAAATGCCTGTTGCTTCACGCCCGTCCAGACGGGAGAACGAAGCATGCGCGTAAGCGTCGCAGGAGTTACGGGAGGACGAAGCAATGAACAGTAACAAGACGAATCGGCCTGATGAGGAGCTTGCGCGGCGGGCGGCTGAAGGTGACGCGGCAGCTTTTGAGGAAATTCATAGTCGTTACCGCAGGCTCGTCTATTCAATCGCGCTACGCATGACGCGCAACCCGGCGGACGCCGAAGACCTGACACAAGAGTCTTTCATCTCCGTCCTGCGCCACGTCGGCAGCTTCCGCGGAGAGGCGGCTTTCGCCAGTTGGCTTTATCGCCTGACGGTGAACCAAGTCAAGATGCATTTTCGCCGTCGTAGCAAGAGGCCGGAGGGGCAGATGAGTGTCTTGGAGAGTGCCGAACGCGCGTCGGGCTTCGAGCGCGGCGTAAGCCCTGTTCGCATAATTGATCGACTCATCATTGAGCAGGCTCTGCAAAAGTTGCCGCCAGGTTCTCGTGCGGCGCTCCTCCTGCACGATGTCGTCGGCTACGAGCATAAAGAGATCGGACGGCGGTTGGGCTACAGCGAGGGCAACTCGAAATCGCAACTCCACAGGGCGCGGGCCAAACTACGGAAGTTGATCTCGGCGCAGTCGCCTGCGCTTCAGCCCTAAATTCAATCTCTAACGGTCGGGGCGAAGAACTTTATGACAACGAGAATTCTCATTTTGGGCGGTGGCTTCGCCGGCATGGAGGCCGCGCGATACTTGGATCGAACCGTGGCTAAGCGATCCGATGTCGAGGTGACGCTCGTCAGCAGAGAGAACTTCAGTCTCTTCACCCCGATGCTTCACGAGGTGATCGCCAGCGATCTTGAGCCGTCAGACATCTGCAATCCTCTGCGCAAACTGCTGCGGCGCGTCACGGTTCTGAACGGGGAGATCGAATCCATTGATCTCGTCGCCCGTCGAGTGACGATCTCATACGGCATCAGTGAACTTAGGCGAGAGTTGGCGTTTGATTACCTTGTGCTGGCACTCGGCTCGGAGACAAACTACTTCGGCATCCCGGGCGTGGCCGAACGAGCGCTCGGCATAAAGACGCTCCGCGACGCCGTCATACTCCGAAACGGAGTAATCGAAATGCTGGAGGCTGCCAGCGTCGAACCCGACCCCGAACGGCGGAAGCGCCTGCTCACCTTCGTGGTCGCGGGCGGCGGTTTCGCGGGCGTGGAGACTGTCGGCGCGCTCAATGATCTCGCCCGCCAGAGCCTCAGGCATTACAGCCGGATTGATCCGCGCGAGGTGCGCGTTATCTTGATCCACAGCCGACAGGTCATTCTGCCTGAACTCGGACAGGCGCTTGGTCAGTACGCGCAGGAGAAACTCCGTCAGCGTCAGGTTGAGATAAAACTCAACACAAAGGTCATCAGGTATGCGGACGAAACGGTGCATTACGATGACGGGGAGTCAGTTCCCGCCGCCATGTTGGTGTGGGCCGCCGGTGTCTCGCCGAGTTCCATCCTGAAAGACCTGCCGTTAGAACTTCAGCGGGGACGAATAGTAGTTGACCCCACTCTGGAAGTCCCGCAGTTTCCGGGAGTGTGGGCGGTGGGCGACTGCGCGGCGCTCTTCGACCCGACTTCAAAACGTCCCTACCCTCCGACCGCCCAGCACGCCGTGCGCGAAGGCCAGCACGCCGCTAAGAACATCTGCGCCCGCATGAAGGGGGAACGAGCAGCTCCCTTCGTGTACAGGATGCAAGGTCAGCTTGCGGCGATAGGTCGGCGCACGGGCGTCGCCAGAATCTTCGGGCTTAACTTTTCCGGGGTCGTGGGATGGGTGCTGTGGCGGAGCGTTTACCTGATGAAGCTGCCGAGGATCGAGAAGAAAATACGCGTCGGATTGCGCTGGGCTTTGGATGTCATCTTTGAGCATGACATAGCCCAGTACATCACACCGCGCGACATCGAGTCGGTCAATCGGCTGTTGGAAAAAGCGCGGCAATCATATAGAGAGTCGACACCAGAACAGCTCATCGCAGAGCCGCGCTCAGAGGCAACCTACAGATGAAGGAGACCGGTCTCTGACCAACAACGACATTATGATTCAGCGACCCATTGTTCCAGCGCCGCACCGCGCGAGCCGGGGTGAGAGGCCGCCCGGGTGGCACTGAGCCGGAAGATACACGAGATGTCAGCAACACATTTACGCACGCTCAGACTCCGCCCGAGGAAGAGGCGGGTTGACGCCGAGAGCATTCTTGAGACCGAGTTCGAGCGCGAGGCTTTGAGCACAGAGAGGTTGCGCCTGCTCGTCCTGACGGCAGTCGTCGCGTCGGGGTTGTGCCTGTCTCTGATTCCCTCGGCATTCTCTTCTGAAGGCGTCGAGCAGGAGTTTCACGGCCACGTGCTTTCGTTCGTTTACTGGCGGTTCGCCATCCTGCTCTTGCTTGCCTTGTATCTGACGGCGGAGTGGGTCAGGCTCGGTTATAGCATCAAAACAGGTGGAAGAGTCAGTGGCATCTACTGCTACGTCACTGCCTTCATCGAGACAAGCTGCCCGACCGCCGAGATCGTCGCGCTCGCGGTGTTCACGGACAACGTGGTCGCCGCGCTCTCGATTCCAGTCTTCGTCTATCCGCTGTTCATTGTGCTGTCGGCGCTGCGCCTGAACTTCAAGCTGTGCGTCTTCACGGGCGCGGTGGCCGCAGTCGAATACACGCTCGTCGGGTTGTTCTACATCCGGGGGCGCGCTGACCAACTCGGAGACCCGCTGCTTGCGAGCGTCCCCGTTCACGTCGTTAAAGGACTGATCCTGCTCTCGCTCGGCATCGTCACCGGTCTCGTCGCGTTGCAGATAAAGAAACGACTCCTGGACTCGTTCAAGCTCGCCGAGGAGCGCAACAACATCGTCAACATTTTCGGCCAGCACGTCTCGCCCGTGGTCGTGGACAAACTACTCGAACGAGGCGCGGAAATTCCCGGCGAGAAGAAACAGGTCTGCGTCATGTTCCTAGACATACGCAACTTCACTTTGTTCGCCGAGAAGCGCCGTCCTGAAGAGGTCGTCGAATATCTGGAAGCCCTCTTTGAGTTCATGATCGAAATCGTCAACAAGCACCATGGCATCATCAACAAGTTCCTCGGCGACGGCTTCATGGCCGTATTCGGCGCGCCACTCTCGGACGGGCGCGACTCATCGAACGCCGTTCGTGCGGCGCGCGAGATTCTGTCGCGCGTCAAGGAGGAGGTCGCGGGCGGCACCATCTTGCCGACGCGCGTGGGCATCGGTATCCACACGGGCGAGGCCGTGACGGGGAATATCGGCTCGTCGGTGCGCAAGGAGTACACGGTCATCGGCGACGTGGTGAACACTGCTTCGAGGATCGAGCAGTTGAACAAGGAATTCGGCTCACAGCTTCTCATCTCTGAAGTGGCATGGGAGGCCGCGCGCGAGGACATGCCTGACGGCGCGTTCCCGATGGGGCACGTCGCGGTCAGGGGGCGTGAGGAGCCTATCAAGATTTACAGAGTGGCATGAGGCGCAATAACGGGCAGAGGGAAGATGGAGCGGTAGTGTTGCAGGAATTGAATACCAGCTAGAATCTTACTTCTGTTCGTTCATAGCTCTTCAGGAAACTTACTCGTGAAACACAATTCATCCCTCTTCAAGAGACGACACTTTGAGCCATCACTCATCATTTTGTGAGTCCGCTAGTACTGCCGCTATCAGCTCCCTTACCACGACTTGGACAAGATGATGAGAGAACACGTCTGATGGTGGACCACTCAACTGTGTGGAGATGGGTACAGAGGTATGCTCCTGAGATTAACAAACGAATCCGTCCTCTTCTCAAGCTAGCAGGGGCCTCGTATAGAGTGGATGAGACCTACATCAAAGTTGGCAAGAACTGCAAACACCTATACCGTGCCGTTGATTCTACAGGTAATACGATTGAGTTTATGCTCTCAGCCAAACGTGATGTTTGTGCGGCAAAACGCTCTTTAAGAAGATGATGAGAGCAGACCACAGGCGGCTGCCGTTTACCATCAGTGTTGATAAGAACGCCGCCTTTCCTGAAGCATTTACTACTTCACAACAGGATAAGGCACTTCCTCACGATTGTAGATTAAGGAGAGTGAAGTACCTGAATAAGATTATCTAACAGGATCATCGCTTCATTAAGAAGAGGGTTCGAGCATGTATCGGCTACCGCTCGTTTGATACGGCGGAGAGAACGCTGCAAGCTAGGGAGATTATGGCGAGTGAAGCAAGCAGTAATGGTAGCGTAACACGCAGGTAACTTTTTAAGGAGTGCATTTTGTTGCCTTACGATCAAAATTGAAGTTAAGAAACCATGAAGATGCTTTTACCTGTCGCCGCGCCCTGTCGTCACCAGGCGATAGCCTACGTTAATCATCGTTTCGATTTTGAGACCGAACGGTTCGAGCTTGCTGCGCAGACGATAGATATAGACACGGAGGCTGATGGGATTGTAAGGCTTGTGATCGCCCCGAGCGAATCGCCATAAATCTTCAGTCGTGACAGTTCGTTCAGGATTTTTCGCCAGCCGTGAGACAATCAAGAATTCTGAGCGCGCCAGACTGATTGGTTTTCCATCGTAGGCCACGTAGTAATTATAATGCTCGACGCGCAGGTGCCCGTCGTCATAAACATCTTCTTCATCCAATGCAAAGCGTTGAGCGTTTGTGCGCCCGATGCTTTTCTCCGACGAACTTTTCTCTCGCATGACCATAAGTTTTACAGGTCACGTTCGGGATCGCCTCGGACATCAAATTAAAGACGATCCCGAACTTGTGTGTAGTTTAGAAATTCAATCTCAGAGCGAACTGAATCTGGCGGCTTGTGCCGAGGCCGACATCACGCACTACCGTTTGTCGGAGTAGCCCGAAAGTCTGACCGCCTGTGGCGAAGGTGTAAGCCTGACCGGGTTGCAGCCCTGAGCCGACTGTGTAGATCCCGCCCGCTTGGCTGAAGCTTGGCAATGCAAGATTTAGGCGTGAGCCGGGGATGTCGAAATTCGTGTGGTTGAGAATGTTGAAGACTTCGGTGCGAAACTCAATGTTGGCCGTCTCCGTGATGTGGAATCGTTTGTTGAAGACCATATCGAGTTGAGAGAAGTTCGGACCGCGCAGGGCGTTGCGCGGGAGGTTGCCGAACGTGCCGGGCGCGGGCGTGGTGAATGCCGCAGGGTTCAGAATGCTCCGATCATTATTCAGGTAAGGATTGACACCGGGCACGAAATCTGGACGGCGCACATTGCGCGAATTGCCGCCGCTGGGCGTGTTTACGACTGCGACGAAGCCGGGCGGAAGCGGGTTTGCGGTGTTGATTGTGCCGGGCAGTTGGGCCGCAAATCCTTGAGCGAAGGTGGTGGTCGCTCCGCCTGCGCCCGTCGGGACAATGCAGCCGCCAGCTTTCTGACACTGAATCACAATATCAGGACGAACAATGCCAATTTCGAGCGGCAGTCCCGAACGCGCGTTGACGATAGTACCAATCTCCCAGTTGCCAAGGATCACATTGCCCACGCTCCCAAAATCATACTTGCGGCCTCTGCCGAATGGCAGATCATAAAGCGCGCTTAGATTGAATGTGTGACGCACGTCGAAGTTGTTGTAGCCAAGGTCATAGTGATATTCGGAGATGGCGCGTGCATTGTTGGCAGCCGTGCGCGCTTCGTTTGAGCCTGCCGTGTTGCCGAAGGAGCGCCCGAAAGTGTATTGCGCGTTGAGGGTGAGACCTGAGTTGAAGCGTCGGCCCAGAGACATCTGTAAGGCGCGGTAGCTGTCGCGTCCGCCGCTCGTCTTGTAGTCAACTTCTGCGTAAGGATTCTGCACTGATGAGGTGCCTGAAACGATTGAGAACTCGCGGACGGTGTTGACGGCGATGACTTGTCCGGCAGCGTTCGTGCGGTTGATGACGCCGACGCCTGTGGGAAGGGTGGTGCCGTCTGTAATGACAGTCTGACCCGGCAGGATACGGTTGGCGACGCTACGCAGGAAGAGGTTGCGCCCCTGCGAGCCGACAAAGGCTGTGGTTAAGACAAGCTTGTAAGGCAACACCTGCTGCACGGAGAAGCTGTATTGATAGACCTTCTCTGGAATCGTGTAGTCGGGTGCATAGGCGCGCGGCTGGTAAGCGCGGTTGTTCGGGTTGCTGATGAAGTTCGTAATCAGCACATTGGGGTCTTGCGGAAACGCATTATTGACGTTGCTGATAGTCGAACTAATACGATTAGACTCAATCGGCTGAATCTGGTCTTCGGTCTGCCCCGGACCGTAATAAATGCCGAAGCCGCCGCGCAAGACTGTTCGCCCACCACCAAAGAAGCCAGTGCCTTGAGGATTAGGCGACCACATTAAGGCTACGCGCGGGCCGAAGTTGTTCTTCCTGGCGCGGAGCGGGTCCTGGCTTGGGTCGCGCAAAGTGCCTGTGGTGATGTCGAAGAGTATCTGACGGTCATTCTTCTCAAGGAGCGGCGTGTAATATTCGTAGCGCAAGCCATAGTTCAAAGTCAGGTTGTGCTTAATCTTCCATTCGTCCTGTGCGTAGGCAATATAGTAAGTCTGGCGTGCTTGGGCCTGTCCGGTTGAGCCGTTGAAGAACGGCGAAGGCGCAGAGAGGTCGCTAAGAAACTGCACAGTGGCTGCCGTGTTCGCCAGAAAATTCTGGATGCTTGAATAAGAGTAAGTGATACCGCCCTGACGGTCCGTGTAGAGACGAATTGCGCGAATCTCGCCGCCGAACTTTACGGCGTGGTTGCCGCGCGTCCAGTTGAGATTATCGACGAATGAGACGGAGTAAGGCGTGTAGGGTTGGCCGCGCCCGTTCTGCGCGCTGTTGGCTCGAATCAATCCGCCGGGCGAAGCCAGACCTGCGTTTGCGCCCTGGCCGGGCAAGGCGAAACCGGCGATGTTGCCTCCGAGATTGATCGCAACGTTTGAGAAGTCTATGCCGTTAATGGTCGGCGCAACGCCGTTGATACGCGAGAGCGCGCTGTTATAGCCGACCTTGAACTCGTTCAACAGGTTTGGAGTCAAGAGCGATTGCAAGGCGACGACAGCATTCTGAGGCACATTGCGGATGGCAATCTTACGACCTGTCACGCCATCGGGCTGAGTGTTCGTGCCCTGATCGCGGAAGAAGCGGAAGTAAGCAGATTGCTTCTGATTGAACTTGTAATCGAAGCGAAAGGCCACCGCAGTTTCGTTGACGATATTGTTGGCCTGTAGCTGAACCGTATCGAAGAGGTCCGGTCCTGTGCGCAGTGTGACTGCTGCCGGATCACGAAACGCAGGAATAAGCGCGGCGGTGGTTGCGTTACAAGCGATGGTGCCTGTGCCGAGCGGCGGCGCACAGATGCGCGAAGCTTGACCGGGCACAGCCTCGATTGAGTTGACGCCGGCGCGCAGTCTGTAAGCTTCGAGCGAGAAGAAGAAGAAAGCTTTGTCCTTCTTGATAGGGCCGCCGATTGAGCCGCCAAACTGATTCAGATGCAGAGGCGCTTTCTTTCCGATAATGTTGTCGAAGAAATTCGAGGCATCAAGCGCGCTGTTGCGGAAATATTCAAAGAGAGAGCCGTGAAATTGGTTTGAGCCGGATTTCGTCACGACGCTGATCTGACCGCCCGTGCCTGTGCCGTACTCTGCCGGATAGTTGTTCGAGTCCACGCGAAACTCCTGCACGTTCTCTAAACTCGATTGGAGGCGAAAAGGCGTCGGGACCTCGCCGTTGAGGTTGCCGGGCGAGGCATCAATAATGGCCGAGCCTTCGATGCCGTCGTAGCGGATAACGTTCTGCTCTACGGCGCGACCTGAAAAGCGTATGTCGCCGAAAGTGCCGGAGCCGCTATTAACGGAGCCGGGAGCTTGCAGGTAGAGCTGCGAGAGTTGCCGCCCGTTGACAGGCAAACCTTCGACCTCGCGCGGGTTGACGTTTGCCCCCATGCTCGCGGAACTTGTGTCAATCGCTTGCTCTGAAGAAGCCACAATATCCACTTTAGCTTCGACGCCTCCCGCTTGAAGTGTCAGAGGAAGATTCAACTCCTGACCGACCAGCAATTGAACCCCTGTGACTTTAGTTGAGAGACTCTGCGCGTTGACACTGATGGTGTATGTCGAAGCTTTCAGCGCAGGGACGATGTATGTGCCATCTTCTGTGCTGACCGCCGTTCGTTCTTCACCCGTGCGGTCATTCTTGACCACTACGGTTGCGCCCTGCACAAGTCCACCCTGCTGGTCTGTCACAGTGCCGGTGATACGGCCTGTGTCGGTTTGCGCGAAAGTGGCGGCCTGCATGAGCAGCAGAGCCATAAGCGCGATAGTTAAAGATAGAGTTCGGGGGAGCCGCTTTCGTTGCAGCTTAATCATAGAGCCTCCTGTGGAGTTTGCGAAAAGTTGAGATAGTTTTGAGGGGAACGAATGCACGTTCGCCCGGAAGTTACAAAATTGCGTATCAAGTAGGTGCTGCAATTTGCCTGTTAAAAAGCGCGTTTCAGGTGTGGTTTACTAAAGATGAGGAAGGTAGCGCGGCGAAGTTACATAAGAGTGAATTGGCAGTTAAATGTTGGTTAATTGTAAGTCAAAGCATTATGAAAAAGAGAAGGCTCACTCATAAGCAGCGAGCCTTCTCTTCATTTTCGAATTTTTTTTAGTAACCGGCTGGGTTAAGCACTGAAACAAGGTGGCGTGCGACCGGAGGCGTGTTAGAGCCGCGCGGCCAGGAGCTTTTGTTCATCCACTCCGCCTACAAACTCCGCATCCCAGATCAGCCAGTAACGTTTCTTGCTCTTTGACTGAGACGTTTGTCTTTCAAAAGCGATGCGTACGAACTTTGTCTTGAAATCGCTTCTGGTCGCGCCGGGCATCAACGTGAAGTAGTAATCTGAGCGCTCCGCCAGTCCGCACTCACGACGCATCCGGTTAATCAACTCTTCGCATTCTCCGGCTTCGCCCTGTCTCTTTGCGTCAGCAGAATCATGTACGACGTGCTCAATCTCGTGCATCACGCCCCACCCGACATTGAAGGCTGCAAGCGCACTCTCATCTCCCGTTAGATGAGAAAAATCTGCGAAATCTATTTGCACCACGTAGGCCGGAGGAAGATTCTCTTTACCGCTCTTCCATCTACCCTTGATAACACGGCAGAAGACTACATCATGGCTGTTGCTTGCGTCTTCAAGAATAATCACATTTCTGCCGCTCAACGCTTCTGCCAAGAGGCTGCGCGCAGTTGGCGATCCACCCGCTGGACCCTCATTGCCGGGACGCAGCACTCCGTTCTCATCAAATTTCAAACCGGGCCAGCCTGTAATCTGTCGCAGTTTCTCTGCTAGCTCGTTGCGTCTGGAGATTTCTAGTTCTGGTCGGATAAACACACGGCTCTGCGTTTGATCTGCACGAGTGGAGATAGCGCAAGCAAATACAGGAATACTGAGCAGGCAACACGCCTTAATGAGAGAGAAAATTGTCCACAGAGGTCTATGGCGGCGTCGCATCATAACCTCTCTTTATAAGGCCGGGCGTTGAAGGGGCTTCAAAACGCTTTGGTCGGCTTTGCCTATTTCGCGTTCAAGGGGGAACGCGCTGACAGTGATGTTACCAGATTGTTGCCAAAGACGGAACAAAATGTTAACAGGTTGATGAAGTTGGTGAGTTGCGTTGCAAAGATTGATTGATGACGCAAAAGGCTGTCGGTGCTCCTCGCCTATGCCGCAATCTGGAAGAGGCTCTCGACAAACTTCGCCTGGCCTATTGCATCACTCCCGTCTAATCTTTTGACCTGCCCCTTCCTGATCATGTTCATCGCTTCGACGCCTTGCAGCGTTCTCTCCGCATTGAGCTCGCGCTCCTTCATTATCTCTTCCACATCGCGATAAGAAAGCTGTTAGCGGCAGTACCAGCGGACACAAAGGAGAATGAGTGTTGGCTCGAAGTGACGCCACTTGAAGGGAGATTTAGATTGTTTCAAGGGTATAATTCTCGGAGAATGATGAATGAACCAAGATACAGATTACAGCTCAGATGTTATTCTTGCAGCACAACCATATTGAGTTAGAAAATTCTTCTCGATTGGAGGTTCTGTGTGAGAGCGGAAGTATGGGTTTCATTGCTGAGCTTCGGCGGGACACTCCTGCTGGTGATCACAGGTCTGCTGAATTTCTCTATTTTCCGTAGACAGCTTCGCGCTGCACATGAGCAAATGGAGACGGCCCGACAGCAGCTTGAGAATGCTCAAAAGCAGCCGGAAATCCAACTCATACAGCGGGCCATGACAGAAATGTCAGAACACCTGCCAATCCTCATCGAAAGGCCGTACCTGCGCCCCTACTTTTACGAGAGCAAACTTTGGAAAGAGGGAGACCATGCGAACAAAGACGAGCTTCTGGCAATGGCCGAGCTGCTCCTTGATAATTTCGCGTCAGCCATTATTCATTCCGCGTCCTTCCCTCAGTACCCCATTCGCGGTGTCGAACAATCAATCAGATTCCACTTGCAAAACAGTCCGACCTTGCGCGAATTTCTGATTGAGAACTTCGACCGCTTTCAACTCGCCGGCTTGGCCTTACTGCGCCTCAAGAATGAAACGGTTGCTGAGACTGAAGATGATTTGCGCAGGCTGATCAATGAAGCAAGGACTGACGAGAGAGAGAAAGCGCGGCGTGAAAGGCTTCTTAGTCATTTGCAGAGAACCGGCGATGTCGAACCTTTAGAGTTAGCGAAGTACAGTATACAAAGGCGCACAGGCTTGGGGAGCGAACAACTTGTAGAAAAAGAATAATCCTCCTATTGCTCTGCCCATTTCCCCTTCAATAGTACTCTTACAGACACTACAAAGAGTTGAAACTGTATACATCATCAGGAAAATTCTCTCGTTCGATTATAAACCGATATAGAACTCCATCGTGCGCGGCTTACCTGAAGGATACTACATTTATAGTCTGGTCATTCCCAAGCGGAAATTCCGCAGACGATGGAGCCAGCTATGCTGTTCATGAGAGTCGGCTTTGAGAGACGCTCCCACCTCAATGACTGCCGAAAGCAGTTCATCAATGCTGTGTATCCTGCTCAGACGAAGGCCGTTTAAGTACAGAGTCGGAGTGCCTGTCACCCCCTCATGGTAAAGCGCTGCTTTGAAATCTTCTTCCACCTTGCTTCTGTAATCGCCCTTACCCATCTCTCTTTCGTATCTCTCCATGTCGAGCCCGACCTTCCGAGCCAAGCGCGAGAGGCGTTTATCGTCGAGCGTCTGCTCCTGTTCAAACAGCGCGTCGTGCATCTCCCAGAAACGGCCCTGCGAACTGGCCGCTTCTGCCGCTTCTGCCGCCCTCGCCGCGTGTGGGTGCAGGTTATTGATGGGGAAGTGTCGGTAGACGAACCGCATCCCTTCGGTGCGCTTCAACATCTCCTGTATGAGAGGGTGTAACTCGCGGCAGTAGGGGCACTCGTAATCGCCATATTCGACGAGGGTAGCGGCTGACTTAAGGCCCAGTGTATGGTCGCTTTCATCAACTGGCCGTGCGAGTCTAATGATCTCATGTTCGTCTTTCATAAAGTTGCTCTATTGATGCTTAAGAACATTTTCCCCGCTGTACAATTTGAGAGTTGAGCACTCAATGCTTCTGCCATGGATTCCTCGCCGGTGCGAGCCGTAGTCTCACGGCCATCTTCACCAGGTCGGCTAGAGAGTCGGCTTTCATCTTTTGCATCACCTTGCCTCGATGCGCCTTCACTGTAATCTCGCTGATCCCGAGCTTGGAACCGACCTGTTTATTCAACAGGCCCGCGACCACCAACTTCATGACCTCCCGTTCGCGAGAGGTGAGTGATGCGTAACAGTTGCGGAGCGCTTGTACCTCTACCTCACGACCAAGGGCGGCGCGGCTGCGCTCAAGGGCGTGCTGGATGGCGCTCAAGAGCACTTCATCGTCGAACGGCTTCGTCAGGAACTCGACAGCCCCAGCCTTCATCGCCTGCACCGTCATCGGAATGTCTCCGTGACCAGTGATGAAGATGATCGGCATGTCCGTCCGATCGCTGGCGATGAGCTTCTGCAACTCTAGACCGTCAAGATCGGGAAGAGAAACGTCAAGTATCAGGCAGTTCGGAACTGAAACTCGTGAGTGGGCGAGGAACTCTTCTGCCGAGGCGAAGAGTTCCGGTTGCCAGCCTGCGAAACTGATCAGTAACTCAAGCGATTCGCGTACGGAAATGTCGTCGTCAACGACGAAGACGATTGGCGTATCGTCTGACATAGCTCAGAGACCTTACCGAATCCATGTGAACCCCATGTTACCAAAGTCGAAACAGATCACCCTGCCCGAAGTGCCTCGTTGAGGGCATCCAAGAGAGCCGTCTCGCTGAATGGCTTAAACAGGCACTCCACCGCACCATGTTCGATCAGTCGCGAGCGGACAGTCTCATCTCTTTGAGCGGTGATGAAGACGATCGGAATCTCCTGCCGGCGCCTCTTCAATTCCTGCTGAAGGTCGGGGCCGCTCATCCCCGGCATCGTAATGTCGAGAAGCAGGCACTTGGTCTGCTCGATGAAACCAGACGCGAGGAACTCTTCCGCCGACGAGAATGCGCGAGCAGCAAAACCGAATTCTCTCAGCAAATCGGGTAGCGACTCGCGTACGGATTCGTCGTCATCGACGATCGATACAAGTAATTGTTCGATGGCACTCCTTTCCTGGCATCGTTCCATGACTGAAGAATGCGCCACTCCTCTGGGATTGTCTATTATACTTAGGTGTTGGTATCACGGGAGCGTCAGCAACCGTACACGTCAGATTGAGGCGGTTATCGGTTGTCGGCGTGCAGTCAAACCCTCGGCCCGCAAGGAATAGAAAATGAAAATGTGGCACCCGGACCATCATTTGACGTTGCCCATAGTTGTCCATGATGACTCTCGATGATTGAGCGACTGACGGAAAGTCCGATCCCCATTCCGTCATCCTTTGTTGTGTAGAATGCCTGGAACAGCCTGTCCGCAACTTGAGGCTCGAAACCGACACCCGCGTCTTTCACGCTGAGGCGCACCCGGTCAGCATCATCTCGTTCGGTTCTAATTAGTAATTCCCTCGGACGGTCGCCCACGGCGCTCATCGCGTCTGAAGCATTCCGAATCAGGTTCAGGATAACCTGCTGAAGCTGGACGCGGTCGCCTGTGACGGGTGGAAGATCGTCAGATAGTTCCTCCCGCAGAATTATCCGGCCTCTCTGAAGCTCACTTAATGAGAGCGCGATCACCTCTAGTGTTGCATCGTTCAGGTCTACTGACTCGGTCGCGGAGTCCTTCTTGCCGAAGAGCGCCCGTAACCGTGTGATCACCTCAGAGGCGCGATTGCCGTCGCGAATCGTGCGCCGCGTGGTTTCACGCGCGCCTTCGACATTCGGGGGGTCGGCATTCAGCATCCGCTGGCAGGTGCTGGCATTGGTGATGATGCCCGATAGCGGCTGGTTGACTTCGTGCGCGATTGACGCTGTTAAAGCTCCCAGTGTCGCTACTCTCGACACATGCGCGAGCTCGGAGCGCAGAAGCCCGAGCGCCTCTTCCGAGAGCTGGCGCTCAGTTACGTCCTGAACCGCCGCGATGTACTCCAGTTCATCATCCTGGTCTCGGGTCGCATGAGCGACTGCATGCAGATACTTGATCGAATGGTCCGGCATCAGCAAGCGGTACTGCCATTCAAAGTCGTCGCTGCCGTTTCGTGCCTGTTCGATAATTTTCTCGTACAAGGTGAGGTCTTCCGGATGAACTCTGGTACGGATCAGTTCGAGCGTCACGGGCAGGCCCGTCTCAAGCTCGTAGATGTGATAGAGCTGCTCTGTCCATGTGATTTCGTCTGTCGCCACACGCCAGGAGAAGCTGCCGATTGAACTAAGGTGTTGGGCTTCCGCTAGGAGAGCCTCACTCCGCATGAGCGCGGCTTCACCCTGGGCACGTTCGATGGCGATGCTGGCAATGTGCGTGAACCGCGCGATCAACTCCTGCTGAAGCGGCGTTGGGCTCGCTGGTTCTTCCTGATAGATGGCGAAGGTGCCCAATACGTTCCCCGCCAACGACAAAATCGGCGTGGACCAGCACGATCTCAAGCCGTGGGTCAACGCGAGGGGGCGAAATACGGACGCTGGCCACCGCGAGTCCGACGCAATGTCGGACGCGATCACCTGTGTCTTCAGGCACGCCGCCATCCCACAAGGTCCTGTCTCACGATCTACAGGCGCGCCTTCAACCGGATCGTTGAAGCTTGAGGGGAGACTGGGCGCGGCTGCGTTGTGGAATTTTGTGCCGCTCGGATCGATCAAATAGACGCTGCAGTAACAGCGGCCGGCCATGTCCTCGACAAACCGGCACAGCGCGTCGAGGACACGGGGA
Organism: Pyrinomonadaceae bacterium; assembly: GCA_049593215.1. Lineage (GTDB taxonomy): Bacteria > Acidobacteriota > Blastocatellia > Pyrinomonadales > Pyrinomonadaceae > JBAWGU01. The sequence continues at coordinate 11,843 of JBAWGU010000468.1, read as the reverse complement.
AGCGAACAGCCCGACGCCATCATCTCGAGCAGCCGCTTCTCCCCCGCGAGCAGAGCCTCTGCTTGTTTTCGATCATCAATATCGGTGCTTGTGCCATACCACCTCACGATCTTGCCAGATTCGTCGCGGAACGGCTCGGCGCGAATGAGAAACCAGCGATAAACGCCATCCTGTCGGCGAAGACGCGCCTCGATCTCATCTGGTTCTCCTAAAGCCAACATTTTCAGCCATCTTTCCATTAATGGCGGCAGGTCCTCCGGATGGAAGGCGGCGTGCCAGCCCCAACCGTGCGACTCTTCGGGAGAGAGACCAGTATATTCATGCCAACCTTTGCTAAGGAACTCGTTCGGACCATCCGGCAGATTGCACCACGCGAGTGCAGGGATGGCATCAATCACCTGCCGAAGTTTGGACTCCGACTTTTGGATTTCGGCAAGCGCGTTTCTGAGGGCTTCCTGCGACTGCTCGCGTTCACACTCCGCTCGTTTTCGGTCCTCGATATCGAACGCGGTCGCATACCATCGTTCGATCCTTCCCTGATCATCGAGCAGAGGATTGTAACGGACCAGGAACCAGCGATATTTGCCGTCCTTACCCCGAGCGCGCTGCTCATATTCGAACTGTATTGGGCGTTTGAGGGCTTCCTTGCGCTCCTCGCGCAGCCTTTTCATATCGTCCGGATGGTAAACCCGAGTGCGAAAGTCCTCTTTCTGCACATCCTGTAGGCTGATACCGTGGTAATCCAACACCGCTTGATTCACCGACAGTACGGTCCCATCGGGTTGCGATACTTGTATGAAGGTTGGGATGGTGTTTATTGTCAGACTCAAATTGCGCTCGCTCGACTGTTGAGCCGCTTCAGCCTTTTTGAGATCGTCGATGTCCGTGTTGATTCCGTACCACTTGACGATGTTCCCTTGCTCGTCGCGCATCGGGCTCGCGCGGAAGAGAAACCACCGATACTCTCCGTCGTGACCGCGCATTCGCGCTTCCGCCTCTCCCAGTTCCTCGGAAGCCATGATTTGCTGCCACTTCGCAGCCAGACTGTTCATGTCGTCAGGGTGGACGGCAGCAGTCCATCCCCAACCGCTAGCCTGTTCCGCCGTGAGGCCCACGAAGTCCAGATAGTGCTTGTTGAAGAAGTCAGCGGATCCGTCCTTCCCGGCCGACCACGCCAGCGCTGGGATAGTGTTGATGATCTGGTTAAGATCGCGTTCGGCCGACCGCAACGCTTCTTCAGCCCGTTTTCGGTCCTCGATGTCGAATGCGGCCACATACCACCGAACGATACGTCCCTGCTCATCGAGCAAGGGCTTGTAGCGCACCAGGAACCAGCGATATTGCCCGTCGTTGCCCAGGACGCGCTGCTCAGTGCTGAATGGTGCGCCCCGCCTCAGCGATGCCGCGCGCCCTGCGCGGACTCTCTTAAAATCCTCCGGGTGGATGACACGATCCCGATAATCCTCTTGTTTTACATCCTCCAGACTAAGGCCGGTGTAATCCATCACAGCCTGATTGACATACTGGACGGACCCTTCGGTGTTCTATACGTAAAGGTGTGTAGGAATGGTGTTGATGATCAGGCTCAAATTGCGCTCGGTCGACCGCAGAGCCTCTTGAGCCTTTTTGAGATCGTCGATGTCAGTAAGAAGCAGATACCAAGCCGTTATTGTACCTTCATCATTTCGCACCGGGAGGCCGCGAACCTGGAACCATCGGTAAACACCATCGGCGCGTCGACAACGGTGCTCAACCTCGTAGACCTGTCCCGCGTCGAGCGACTTTTGGCGCTCCTCGATTACGCGAGGAAGGTCGTCAGGATGAACGGCGCCGATGAGGGCCCAGTCCTTCAACTCTTCATTTGTTTTGCCGAAATACTCCAGAGTCTGCCGGTTGAGAAACTCCACCTCGCCCATTGCACCCATCGTAGCCACGAGCCCGGGAATGTTGTCGACGATCTGCTGCCAGGAGAGTTCTCTCGCACGCAGGGCATCCTCTTCCCGCTTACTATCCTCGATGTCTATATTGGTTCCGTACCATTTAACTATTTCCCCCAATTCGTCTCGGAATGGGTTGGCACGAAACAGGAACCACCGATACGCAGCGTCGAAGCGCCGCAAGCGTGCCTCTATCTCACCGGGCTCGCCGGAAGCCAGAATCGTTTGCCAGCGTTCCAGCAGTCCGGGCAGGTCTTCCGGGTGGATCGCAGCCAGCCAGCCGGAACCACAGGCTCGTTCAACGCTCAGTCCGGTGTATTCGCACCAGCATTGATTGAGGAAATCGATCTGCCCGTCAGGGAGTGACGTCCACACCAGCCCTGGAAGCGCATTCAGAACACGGCTCAGGTCATCCCCCATGGTGGTCCTTTCTGCGAGGCAGACGACAAGAGGAGAAGTTTTATTAGAGACAATTCACTGTACGTTGGAGTTGGTCAGAAGGTTGAATTTATCACTCTGTCGGGTGGTTGCGGCTCTTGATTCATCTCTGCCAACCGTTGCATGTGGTGACGACGTTAATCCGAACTGCCGACATGTAAAGCCTTGTCGCCACACTCGAACCCATCCTTGATGATATGTGAGGATATGATGCGCCACCTACGCGCGAATGTCCATAGCATTGGATAAAAACGAAAGTGTTAACGCCACCTATGGCACCGACTAATACTAAGGTATTGACCGATACCTTCGTCTAATAGACGCGCCTTTACACCTGTGGTCTACTCCAGCACGTTATCACATCCGAAAGAATTGGAAACATGAAACGGACCTTGTTGCAGGGAGAATAGACCATGCGCCTCAAAGAGGCAGAGCACGCTGCCAAAGCCCAAATAACGTGTATCGTCGGTCCGCTCTCGCGTTACCTCGTCGTGCTTTTGGCGGCAGCGTTGTCTCTGACGGCGCCCACTCGCATGCTTGCGCAGCAATCCGCTCAGACCGCTCGGCAGAATCAAGGTGTGGCCACAGTCACTAAGACTAAGACGAGAAGCACCATGACTCAACCCGGAACTGTGCGGTCAATCGACACAGACGCGATCCGCCCGTTCCGCGTCAATGTACCCGAAAAAGCACTCGCCGACCTGCGACGCCGGATTCGTGAAATCCGTTGGCCCGACCAGGAAACCGTCACCGACCGAACGCAGGGCGTGCAATTGGCGACGATGAAGGAGCTGGTGCGGTACTGGCTGACCGATTACGATTGGCGCAAGGCGGAGGCGAAATTGAACGCCCTGCCGCAGTTCGTGACGACGATAGACGGCGTTGACATTCACTTCATACGCGTCAAGTCGCGACATCCGAACGCACTGTCGCTGATTATGACCCACGGCTGGCCCGGCTCAATCTTAGAGTGCCTCGGGATGATCGGCCCGCTGACAGACCCGACGGCCCACGGGGGACGTGCAGAGGACGCCTTCGATGTCGTCATCCCCTCGATGCCTGGCTACGGGTTCTCGGGGGCGCCGACCACGACCGGCTGGAATAGCGACCGTATAGCGCACGCATGGGACACCTTGATGAAGCGCTTAGGATACACCCGCTACGTGTCGCAAGGCGGCGACTGGGGTGCGAGAGTCTCAGAGTCGCTGGCACGCCAAGCGCCACCGGGCCTACTAGGCATCCACATGAACTTGCTCCTGACCGTTCCGCCTGAGATTGCGCGCTCGATCAATGCCGGCGACCCGGCACCCGCCGGGCTGTCCGAGAAGGAGAAAGCCGCCTACGAGCAACGCAAGATGCGCAGCCTTGGTTACTTCATCGAGCAGGCGACACGCCCGCAGACGATTGGATTCAGCCTAGCTGATTCGCCCGTCGGCCTAGCTGCCTGGCTGCTTGACCACGACCCGCACAGCTACGAACAGATGGCGCACGCTTTTGAAGGACGCCCTGAGGGCGGCCTGACCCGTGACGCAATCCTCGACAACATCACGCTCTACTGGCTCACCAACACCGGAGCCTCCTCCGCGCGGCTCTACTGGGAGGAAGCGCGTTTCGTCTTCAAGGGTGAGGTCACGGTTCGTGCCGCCTTCACGGTCTTTCCCGGCGAGAGCTTTCGTGCGCCGCGGACTTGGGTCGAGAGAACTTTCACTAACCTCATCTACTTCAACGAGGTCGATAAGGGAGGCCACTTCGCCGGATGGGAGCAGCCGGAGTTGCTCGCGCAAGAGATACGCGCAGCATTCAAATCACTGCGCTGACAACAACGAGGGATGAGACGATGGCCACAGAAACCTAAAAATCAGGAGCTACTCGAAAGGAATACACGATGAATCAACCGGACGACAGATCGCGCCGTCGCTTTCTCAAGATGAGCTCGATGTTGGGTCTTGCAGTCGCGTTCAGCCCACGTGCGATCGTTGGGGCATTTGCAGCTTTGAAAACCAAAACTATTCAGAAGGATAACGCCATGACTCAGATTAGTGCTACACCAGCCACCGAGCAGACCGCTATTCGCTCCTTTCAGTTCAATTTTACAGATGCCGAACTTACCGATCTGCGCCGACGCGTCAACGCCACCAGATGGCCTGAGCGGGAATTGGTCTCGGATGCGACGCAAGGCGTGCAGCTCTCGACGATGCAGAAACTTGCGCGCTATTGGGGGACAGATTACGACTGGCGCAAGGGCGAGGCTAAACTGAAAGCCGTACCACACTTCATTACCGAGATCGATGGACTCGACATTCATTTCATTCATGTTCGCTCTAAAGAGAAGAACGCCTTGCCGGTCATCGTCACACACGGGTGGCCCGGCTCGATCATCGAGCAACTGAAGATCATCGATCCGCTCACGAATCCGACTGCTCATGGCGGAAAAGCGGAGGACGCTTTCGATGTCGTCATCCCGTCGCTGCCTGGATACGGCTTTTCGGGCAAGCCGACCGCGACGGGTTGGGACCCCATCCGCATCGCACGCGCCTGGACCGTGCTGATGAAGCGCCTCGGATACACGCGATACGTGGCGCAGGGCGGTGATTGGGGGAATGCCGTGACGGAGCAGATGGCCTTGCAGACACCGCCCGGATTGATCGGTATCCACACCAACATGCCGGCTACTATCCCGGACGAAATTGCCAAGGCGCTCGGGTCCGGTGGCCCGCCGCCTGCCAATCTTTCAGCCGACGAGAGGCGTGCGTACGAGCAGGTCGACTTCTTCTATAAGAACGGCCTCGGTTACGCGAACGAGATGTCGCACCGTCCGCAGACGCTCTACGGGATCGCGGATTCACCTATCGGTCTCGCCGCCTGGATGATAGACCATGACGCTGCGAGCCAGGCGCTTATCGCACGAGTCTTCGACGGACAGTCCGAGGGCCTGACGCGCGACGACATCCTCGACAATGTCACTCTGTACTGGTTGACGAATACGGCAGTCTCTTCGGCGCGTCTCTACTGGGAAAGCAAGCTGGCCTTCTTCGCCCCGAAAGGTGTCCCCGTACCAACTGCGGTGAGCGCATTTCCTGACGAGATTTACCAGGCCCCGCGGAGTTGGACAGAGAAAGCTTATCCTAAGCTGATTCATTACAACCGCCTCCCGAAAGGCACACACTTCGCGGCATGGGAACAGCCGCAGTTTTTTACAGAAGAATTGCGGGCAGCTTTCCGACCACTTCGGGTGACCACGGCTGGCTAAAAAGGTTACGCAAGGTTCACTTAAGATTTGAAGGACGAAAGAAGGTCCACATGAAAACGGCTCGAATCATAGCAGTAGCGGTGCTAATCGTAGTAGGCGGTTTGGCGCTGTACGTGGCACGGGCATAGCAGACGGGAACCAAACGAACAGACCTGCAGCGGCATGATCTCAGCACCCCCGGACGCGAGGTTGTCCAGGTGCGCGTCGACTTTGACCCCGGATATGTCTCCCCCAGGCATGCACATCCGGGCGAAGAGATCGTTTATGTCATCGAAGGCACGCTGGAGTATCAGGTCGAGGGCCAGCCACCCGCGACGCTTCATGCCGGCGACGTCTTGTTCATCCCGGCTGGAACGATCCACGCGGCGAAGAACGTCGGCAACGTCAACGGGGCGGAGATCGCCACCTACATTGTAGAAAAGGGGAAACCGCTCATCACGCTGGTGAAGTGAGAACTCGCGGACCTATACCAAGGTATTGACCAATACCAAAGTCTAATAGACAAGGCCGGGGTGTGTATCTACGATCTACTTCATGGTGGGGTCAATCGAGACATCCTTGGGAGGCCAGGTTCAGAGCTAACCAGAAAAGTGATGCATGACTATGCCTGATATTCATCACGTTAATGAAGGGAGGACAGCATGACAACGCAACCAAAAGAGGAGGGGCAACAAGGGACTCAGAATTTTGTCCGCTACAGTCCTGACGTTGAACAAACGGAGCCCGACTTCGAGCGAACCCTCCAGGCGATCCTCGATGGGATGAAACAACGTATGCGCGGTTCGATCGAAGCCGAGGGGATTGGGCGTATGGTGCGCGACGCCCATGCCAAGGGCTACGGTCTCGCCCGGGCAGAAGTTGAAATCCTTAGTGGACTGCCGGATGCATACGCGCAGGGCATCTACACCAAACCGGGACGCTACGAAGCCATGGTTCGCTTCTCGAATGGCACCAATCACGTTGGCGATGATCGATTCCTGGGACCAATCGTCGGCATCGGAATCAAGATGTTCGGCATTGAAGGGCCAACGCTTCTGGAGGACGAGCCGGACAGCCACACCTTCGACTACGCGCTGATCAACCATCCGGTCTTTTTCGCGAATACGCTCAAACACTATGTCTACATTCAGACGCTGTTCGCGCATATTGGAGTGGCTCCCCCAGCGAACCTAACGCCCGAGCAAAAGCAGGCCGCAGTTCACCAATTTCTCTACAACTGGGTGACGGGCAAAGGCACGCTGCCTCCCGAGGAGTGGGCGTGGGAGGAACTCGGCGCTTTCTTGCGGCTCGCGCAAACCAAACCCGTCAACTTGTTGCTCTCGACATATTGGACGATGGGTGCGGTGCGGCATGGCGACTACGTCGCTAAAGTTCGCGCCGCGCCGGTGCAATCGTTTGCCGACCGCGTCGTCGAGCGAGCTATCGATCTTGATTCCGCCAATCAGGTCTTCCGGCTGGCGCTGGTCGCAGAACTGCGCGAGCGACCTTACGAGTTCGACATTCAGGTCCAACTCTCTACTGACCTCGTGCGCATGCCCGTCGAGAAAACTACGGTTGTCTGGCCCGAGAGCCTCTCGCCGTTTGTGACCGTCGCGAAGTTGCGGATCCCACAGCAGGACATCGGCGGGGAAGATAATTTCGAGAGGATGGACAAGACCTCGATGTCCGCCTGGCGCGTCACCGAGGAGCACCGTCCGCTCGGCAACATCATGCGTTCGCGCAAGGAGGTCTACCGTCAATCATCGATTCTTCGCCACCAGGCGAACAAACAGGAGCGCAAGGAGCCTAAGAATTTGGCAGAAGTTTTCGGCGAGCAGATGGCGGCCGGCCAGTAACGCTCTGACGACGTTTATACCGAAACCAGATTTACAAGCTAATGCAAGTGCTTGCTTGAAAGGAACATCATGAGCACTACCGCCGCCACCACAGACGAAATCAAAACCTCACCTAAGTACATCTACAACTATACCAACCTCCCGCCCCTGGCGATGGCAGGTGCTTTGCCTGATGTAGAAGCCTTTGCCGCCCGGCCAGATTGGATACATCTGGTCGCGCGCTCGGCACTGAAGATTCTCATCAACACGATCATGATCAAAGTCAAAAACAGGGGGGACAATATCGAATTCGTTCAACAAGTGCTCAAAAATATTCAGGCCGTCGCTCAGCAACTGGACGGCGAAGCTGGGCGTGACCTGAATAACGCAATTGCCATGGAGTTAGAGAAGCAGGGAAGGCCGACTACGCTGCCCCAATTGAAAGCGCTGCTGGAAGTTGTAATAGAGCCTTTGGCGCTGACGCTCAACCTCAAAAATTTGTACGACATCGCTCGGATCGTTCAGCAGCTGGGATCTGTTGTTTCCGGTTCCGCTTCCAGCCTCGAAGATTACAACCAAGTGTTTCAGTTCATTTCAGTGCCGGCGGTCAGCCAGAATTTTCGAGAGGATTCGGAGTTTGCCGCCATGCGGGTGGCCGGGCCGAATCCGTTAACAATTGAGCGGATGAAAACGCTGGACGACCGACTGCCGATTACTGATGAACAGTATCAGGCGGTGATCGGGACTCAAGACCGGCTTGAGACGGCGCTGGCTGACGGACGGCTTTATTTAGCCGATTATTCCGCGTTTGACGGAGCCGTGAACGGCAGTTTTCCGGCGGGACAGAAGTTCAACTATGCGCCATTGGCTTTGTTTGCGGTCCCGCCGGGCGGACGATCATTGCTTCCGGTGGCGATTCAGTGCGGGCCAAGGCCCGGGCCGGATAATCCGATCTTCCTGCCGCACAATGGCGATAATTGGTTCATGGCCAAAAGCATCGTTCAGGTTGCGGATACCAATGTTCATCAAGCCGCTAGCCATCTGGGACGGACGCATCTGTTCATCGAACCCTTTGTTATTGCTACGCACAACCAGTTGTCGCCCACGCATCCGCTCTTTCTTTTGCTCACGCCGCACTTTGAAGGCACGCTCGCAATCAACGAAGGTGCCTTGAGTCTGCTAGCGTCGCGCGGCCTTGTAGATATGTTGTTGGCAAGTTCCATAGATCAATCGCGAGTGTTCGCCGTGAAAGCCGCGCAGAGCTATCAGCTGAATCTGAACACTTCGATGCTGCCACAGACGCTCGCTCAACGCGGTGTGGACGACGCGAGCCGCTTGCCGGACTACCCCTATCGCGACGACGCTCTGCTGCTCTGGGGTGCAATCAATCAATGGGTGGAAAACTACGTGAACCACTACTACACGTCTGATGCAGCGGTGCAAGCCGATACGGAGTTGCAGAACTGGGTAACCGAGCTGGTCGCGCACGATGGGGGCAGATTGAACAACATCGGCGCGGCGAACAGGATCAGCAAGCGTACGGAATTGGTCGACTTGATCACGCTGATCTGTTTTACCGCCAGCGCGCAGCATGCCGCAGTGAACTTTCCGCAGGCTCCGCTTATGAGCTATCTGCCTGCGACGCCACCGGCGGGCTATTCGCCGTTGTCGTCCCTGACGCAGGAAGGCTTCAGTGAAAATGACTTCTTGAAATTCCTGCCGCCATTGGATATTGCAAAGGCGCTGTTGGACATTTTGTATCTATTGAGCTCGGTGTATTACACGAGACTGGGCGATTACGGCGACAACTACTTCACCGATCCGGACATTCAAAATTACCAGGCCAAGTTCCAGCAAGAGTTGATCAAGATCGAAGAGGAGATTAATGACCGGAACAAGACGCGGACGCCGTATGAATTTCTGCTTCCATCGAAGATTCCGCAGAGCATCAACATTTGAATCCAACAACAAGGTGAACAAACTGCTGACAAAGGTTCTTGAGACACACGGCAGCTTCGATCACCGAAAAATGGAATCGATAAAGTAACAAAAGGAGAAAGTCATGGCAACTCAAACACAGGCAGCGACGAAAATGACGGCTGAGCAGAAGATCCAGCAGATACGGGAGTTGTTCGCCGACGCGCCGGAGTTGGGGAGAACGGCGCTGGAGAACGTACTCCGAGAGCTAACGTCGCAGGTTTCGGAACCGCCACCGGCAATCGAAAGCGCCGGTCGGGTCGGCGCGCGTCTCGGCAAGCGCTCCGAGTTAACTATCATTGTTCCGTTAGTGCCCGGCGGCGCCAAGCGGCTACGCACGTTCCTCCAATTGTTGGGTGGGAACCTCTCGCCCGGTGCGACCAAAGTCGGAACCCTCCACGACATGCGCTTTGTCTTCTTCGATAACGACACGAGAATGCTTTTCGCCACTTCTTTCGACGGCGATTGGGACGTCTATATCGACGACTTCATCGCTTTGATCCCAGACTATCTGGACATCATCGACTCTGCGTGGGAAGGCTGGCCGGGGATTCGCAATCCCGGGGCGAAAGACTACCTCGTCAAACACCAGATCACGGCGGAAGGCTGGTTCGTGGCCAATCCGGAACTCAGTTTGGCGGAGATCCAGCGGCAAGCGCGCATCAGCAAGGCGGTGGACGAATTGCTGGACAAGATTGGATAGCGGGAGCGGCGGATGGAATTCTAATTGACAGGATCATTAGCGCGATGAAGTTCATCAACTTTGTCAAGTATAGAGACTTGGACAAGATCGCTGGCGCCCGCCCGGCCCATTTTGCATACGCGGATCGGCTGCGGGCACAAGGCGAGCTGGCGATCGGCGGGCCCCTCTTGAATGATCAGGGCCGGCGTATCGGGTTGCTCTTCATCTACGAAGCCGTTTCAAGAGACGCAGCGCTAGCGCTTGCGCAGGAAGACCCCTTCACTCTTGCAAACGCATTGAGCAGTTACGAGATCACCGAATGGCGTCTCCGCGGAGTGAATCTCGATCTTCTCATCAAAGCAAATCGATCTGCCGACCAGAGGGGCGGCAAAGATACGCAAATTAGGTTGTTCGCGAACTACGCGAAGTACGGCGCCGACAAATCCAGACTCGCGACCGTTCGCTCGGCTCATTGGGAATATGATCGGACGCTTAAGAGCGCTGGCAGATTGGCCCTGGCAGGTCCTTTCGCGAACGACGAGGGAGGGCTTTTCGTCTACAACGCAGTCCGCAGAGAGGAAGCGATGTCCTATCTCAAGCAAGATCCATTCGCTGTAGAAGGCGTGTTCGCAGATTACGAACTCCTCGAATGGCTCATTGAGGGCGTCAACCCTGATTTGCTCGCCAGCGACTTCTCCTCTGAAAGGAGTGAGAGCGCCGTTACGGAACGGGAACTGCCGAAGGCATGAACGACAAACAGCGCAGACGAGTCGAGCAAAACCAAAGGGAGAAAGCGGGCCATGGCCAATAGAAGCTAAAGGAGGAAAGCAATGCAATCACAAACACAAATGGCGACCACTCCGGAACAAGACGCGCGCGTCGAGCAGAAGGTCCAGAAGCTGCGGGAGCTTTACGCCGACGCACCCGAACTAGGTAAGGCTGCGCTGGAAAACGGGCTCGCCAACATCAAGCAAGAGCTGGCAGCAATTTCCACAACCGCAGGGAAGCAAAGCGCCGGTCGCGTGGGAGCGCGTCAGGGTAAGGTCTCGGAGCTCACCGCTATTCTAAAGATCACTAAAGATGGCGCAAAACGACTCCGCGGCTTGCTGGAGATCATGGAGGGCAACTTCAAGGGAGCCGACGTAGTCGGCACACTCCACGATATGCGCTTCGTGTTTCTGGACAATGACACGAGGCTTCTCTTCGCCACCGCCTACGATGGCGAGTGGGACGCCTACATTGACGACTTCGTGACAAAGATTCCAACTTCCATGGATCTGGTGTTCTGCAATCTCGAGGGATGGCCGGGAATTCACGACCCGAACATAAAGGACTGGCTTGTTGAGCACCAGATCACCGCCGATGCCTGGTACGTTGCGAGCCCCAACCTGACGGTGGCGGAGACGCGAAGACTTGAGCGCATCGGAAAAGCGCTGGACGAATTTCTCGACAAGGTAAGCGAATAGGGCAGCGGCAACCCATGTCCGCACATGGGACGGCTACGAATAACACAGCGCTCAAGTGGAGCGAATAAAGAGAGACCGAAAGGAGAAAGATTGGCATGGCAACTCAAACACAGACAGTAACCGCACCGGAACCGACCGTCGCGGAGAAGATTCAGATGCTACGCAAGTTGTTCGCCGACGCGCCTGAGGTAGGTAAGAAGGCACTGGAGAACGTGCTCGGAGAGCTGACGTCGCAGGCGTCGGAGACGCCGCCACCGCCAATCGAAAGCGCCGGCCGCA
>JBAWGU010000467.1:0-4571 GCA_049593215.1 Pyrinomonadaceae bacterium | reverse complement strand
GGCGGGCACAGCCCGCCTCTAAACGAGAGTTGATTGGTCGTATCCAATCGCAAACAGTTATAAACTTCTTCGCAACAATTCGATAATTTTAGAAGAGGAGAACCCGTGATGCGCTTCTTACTTGCTCTGACTCTCTTGTTGAACTCGATTCCCGCTCTCGCACAACATCGCCATCCTGCTCGCGCGCAAAAGAAGCCGGTTGCTTTAATGGCCGGCCTCGGCACGCATCATCACGCCGTCTCGACCGGCAACGCGCAGGCGCAAAAATTCTTCGATCAGGGGTTCACGTTCATCTACGCTTTCAATCACGAGATGGCTGTGCGCTCATTCGAGCGCGCGGCGCAGCTTGACCCGCAGATGGCGATGGCTTACTGGGGCGTGGCTTATGCGCTCGGCCCGAACATCAACATGGACGTTGACCCTGAGCGCGAAAGGGCCGCATACGCAGCCGCGCAGAAGGCTCTGGCTCTCTCAAAGAATGCGCCTGAGAATGAGCGCGCTTATATCGAAGCTCTCTCGAAGAGATATTCAAACGACCCGAAGGCCGATTTGAAGAAGCTCGCGGTTGATTTTAAGAACGCGATGGGCGAACTCTCACGCCGCTTCCCTGACGATTTGGATGCCGCGACGCTTTACGCGGAGAGCGGGATGAACCTGCGCCCGTGGCAGTTGTGGACCAAAGACGGGCAGCCTGCGGAAGGCACTGAAGAGATTGTCAGCACGCTCGAATCAGTTCTACGCAGAGACCCGAACCACATCGGCGCGATTCACTATTACATACACGCCGTCGAAGCTTCTCCGAATCCTGAGCGCGCACTTGCTTACGTCGCAAAGCTTCCCGCTCAAACTCCCGCCGCAGGACACCTCGTTCACATGCCCGCGCACATCTACATGCGGACGGGCGACTACGCAAACGCTGCGCTCAGCAACGATCTGGCGGCGAAAGCCGACCGCGCATTCTTTCGCTTGAACGGCAACGAAGGCATGTATCCTGTGATGTACTACAACCACAACGTGCATTTCCTCGCCATCGCCTACAGCATGGAAGGGCGTTTCGCAGATGCGATCAAAGCGGCGCGCGAGCTTGAGAGCAATGTCAGCCCGCATCTCAAAGCGTTGCCGATGCTCGAAGGCTTTATGACGACTTCGACTTTGATGCTGGTGCGCTTTCATCGCTGGGACGACATCCTTAGATTAAGGAAGCCTGCGCCGAACATGGCAGCCTCAAATACCCTCTGGCATTTCGCGCGCGGCATGGCCTTCGCTGCCAAAGGGCAGACGGCGCAAGCCGTCCGCGAGTTAAAACTTTTCATCGGCGCGAGGAAAGGCGTTCCGGCAGATGCCAACTTTGGCCTCAACAGCGCGCAGAACATTCTCCAAATCGCGGAAGATTTTCTTGAAGGAAAGATTGCGCTGGCGCAGAAAGACTACGCGGCGGCAGTCGCGCATTTTGAGAGCGGAGTGAAGATTCAAGACGCGCTTGCTTACGACGAGCCGCCCGCGTGGTTTATTCCCATGCGCGAACCCTTCGGCGGCGCGCTGATGTTGCAGGGCAAATATGCGGAAGCGGAAAAAGTTTTCCGCGCAGACCTTGAAAAAAATCCGCACAGTGGCCGCTCGCTCTTCGGGCTGTCAGAGAGTTTGAAAGCGCAAGGCAAAGAGGAAGAGGCGCAAACTGCCCGGAAAGAATTCGAGGCCGCATGGAAGAACGCAGACACGCAACTGAGAATCAATGAATTATAAAAGCGGTCAGTAGTCCGTTGTCCATTGTCAGTTGTTTTGAGTGTGAGTTGCGGTGAGTGTTTTATCTAAAGCACTCAGCTTATCAACCACAAACAACTGACAACTGACTACTGACAACGGACATCTTTTATTTCGTCGCTTGAATGAGCCGCTCGATGTCTTCCATGCTGGCATCGTCAACTTCGATGACGCGCCCGTCTGGGAATGTGATGCGCGCGCCGTGAATCTTTTTCTCTTTGACTGAGCCAAAGATTTTTTTAAGGAGTGGCGCAGCCTGTGAAGCAACGCCGATGACGCCGCCCGCGACCTCAATAACCATAGAGATGGTGGCAAAGTCCAGCCCGCGCGTCTGTCTGGTCTTCGCTTGCTCGACCTGATCCAGTTGATTCAATTCACCTGCAATCTCTTCAACGTCTGCGCTCTTGGCGTTCTTAGGAAATTCGATTTTGATTTTCTCTATTGCTTTACTCATTATCCTTGCTCCTTCGGCCAGAGTGTGAAATAGCGGCTGCCGTGAGGCGAGCGGCTTGTTATAATCTTTTCGGACGGATGATAGCAAGGCTGAGATTGATTGAAACGGCGAAAACATGTGTAGGGGCAGGGACAAGTCCTGTCCTTATTTTAACGAAAGAAGAATTCAAACAGGATAGACAGGATAAAGAAATGATGAATAGAGGAATAGCAAGCTCTTTGTCTTTCATTCATCGTTCCTCGCTCAGCATTCATCATTCCTACTTCATCGTTTCTTCTTCATCCTGTCTATCCTGTCTATCCTGTTAATTTATTGTCTGAATAAAATGCACGTCACACGAGTTGAATTAGACAACATCAAATCCTACGAGCACGCCGTTTTCACTTTCGAGCGCGGCGTGACTGCCATCACGGGCGAGAACGGCGCGGGCAAGACGACTATCCTTGAAGCCGTCGCGTGGGCGCTCTTCGACACTCTCGAATACAGCAAAGAGGATTTCCTGAGGCGCGGCGCGAAGAAGGGCAGCGTGCGCGTCACCTTCGAGACGGATAAAGATATTGATGGCCGACAGTACACGGTTTACAGAGACACGGGTGCGGGCTATTACATCTACGATCCGGGCCTTGGCGGCAAGATTGCGGAGCAAAGAACGAACGTCGGGCCGAAGCTGCGCCAACTGCTCGGCATTGAGCCGGGCACGGACATCAGAGCTTTATTTACTTCCGCGATAGGCGTCCCGCAGGGAACATTCACGGCAGATTTCCTGCGCCCCGCCACGCAGCGCAAGGCATCATTCGACAAGCTGCTCAAGGTTGAAGAATATCGCGAGGGCGCAGAGCGTTTGCGCGACACTGTCAAATTAATCGGCGAGCGCACAACAGAAGTGCGCGAACGCATCGCGGGCGCGGAAGGCCAGCTTGCCAACTACGATCAACTCGTAGCGGAACACAAAGAGGCCGTCGCGCGCGTGCGTGAGTTGGACCAGTCGCTCGCAGAGTTGCAGAAGGAGATTACGCAGCGAGCGAGCGTTGTTGAAGAGTTGGACCGCGCAGAGACGCTTGTTACGGAGACGCGCTCGCGCATGGATCGCCTTGAGGTTGAGCGAGACGCTTCTGCGCGGCGCATGGAAGACGCGGGGCGTGAACGCGACGCGGCAAGCGTTGCACTCGAAAAACAACGCGCGGCGGAAACGGACTACAAGGCTCACATCGAAGTGCTTGCCACGATTGCTCGCCTTGAGACGGAGCGCGCGAAGCGTGAGCAGTTGCGCGAGCGCGTGCAGCAGGCGGAGGCGATACTCGCTTCATCAAAAGCGCATGTGAAGTCTCTCGAAGACTCTCTCCTGCGCGCCACGCAAGCGGCGCAATCTGTTGTTGCGCTTGAGCCGGAAATAAGCGAGCAGACGGATTTGGAGAAAGAGCGCGAGCGTCTGAGAGATTTGCGCGCGCGTGCTATCAGCGCACGCGAGAGGCTGGCGCAGTTGGACCAGGAGCTTGAGCTGCTTCGCTCGCAGCATGTGCAGACGCGCGAGCGTATGAAAGATGCAGAGAAGGGTCAGGGCGCGCAGGAGCGTGTCGCACGTCTTGAAAGCGAAAGGCTCGGCGTCGAGACAAGCTTGAGCAAAGCTGAGAAGGCTGCGACGAGTTTGGACCATTTGACGAAGCAGAAAAAGGATGCGGCGCGCGAAACGGAGCGCCTGCGTCGTGAAATCAGCTCGCATGAAAAACTTATCGCGGACCTTCAAAAGCGTTCCGCGAAAGCTGCCGAGGCCGCGCCGCTCGCAACGCGCGAGACAGAGCTAACGGAGCAACTCGCAAACCTCAAAGCCGAGATTACGCGCGACGAAAGATTTCATGCGGAAGTAAAGGGCGGTCTCTGCCCGATTCTCTCCGAGCGTTGTTTGAACATCGGCGAGGGCCAGACGCTCGAAGATTATTTCAAAGATAGTTTTGCGACGAACACGACGCAGTTGAAAGCTTTGGAGAAGGAGCGCGCAAGCGTCGCAGTCGCCGTGCGCGAGGCGCGCGAGGCTGAAAAGCATTTAACCAGACTTGAGAGCGCGCGCTCTCAGATGCGCAGCGCGCAGGAGCTTCTCAAGGAGCGTGAGGCGACGCTCGCGCGCATTGATCTTGAGATTGCCGCGTTGTCTGATGCGAACGTGTCGCGCCTGAGCGAGTTGAAGTTTCAACTCTTCGGCATTGACGGCGAGTTGAAAGACGTGCGCGAAGCTGCGATGCGTTATGCGGAGCTACAGCCTTTGCAGGATCGCCTGAAAGAGATTGAGCAGGAAGGCAAGCGGCGCAAAGATGATCGCGCGAACGTCGCGGCGGAAGCAGATGCCGTCGCAGGCTTAGAG
>JBAWGU010000466.1:0-3054 GCA_049593215.1 Pyrinomonadaceae bacterium | reverse complement strand
TTATCCTGTCTATCCTGTCCATCCCTGTTTGAATTCTTCTGTAAGTTGTGCGGGCTGCGGACTTGCCCTGCCCCTACAATTCTCTGATTACTTGTGAGTAAGTCCGACGATGATGGGTTTGTCGAGTGCGTCGGCGGGGACGTTCATCTCCATCGAGCGGTAGCCTTTGGCCTTGACCTTCAATTTGAGCGTGCCCATGTGAATCGGGTTGAGGGCGATAATGCCGTTGCTGTTTGTGTCGCCCCATGATTCGCAGAAATTATCGCCGCCCCAGACGGATTCCAGCTTGGCATAAGCATTCTTGATCGGATTGTTGTTGGTGTCTGTGACGATCACAACGGCGCGACCAAGCCCGCCGGGTTGGCTCGGAGCTTTGGCGAGTCTGGCTATCTCTTCCGTGCTCTGCTGTAAAGTGGTGTTCGGGTCTTGAGCGAAGGCTACGGTGAAGGCGGAGGCGACAATGAGGGCAGCAACAAATAGTTTACGCATATCTTTAATAAAACTCCTGTCTGAAAATTTGTTTTGGGATTAGACTACGCTGCAAGAAGCTGCGTAGTCCTGAATGGAGCGGCGGGGCGTCTCCGGTGAGAAACATCCGCTCTCTTTGACGACCGTTTTAAGATGCGAGAAGTGCGCTCGCGGCTGTCTCGCTTCTTCTCAGTGAATGACGATAAACGAGGCTCGCTCGCCGCTCACAAAGTAATTATAACGAGATAGCAATATTTGAGGAAGAGAATTTTTAATAACAGTTGAAAATTCGGAAGGAGAGAATATGAAGAGAACGCTGGTCTCCCTGCTGCTGGTCTTTTCGCTCTGTCAAACAGCGAGCTTCGCGCAGACGGCAGCGCAAAGTGAGAAGGTTGCGGTGACGCTTATCAAGGCCGGACGCTTGATTGACGTGAGAGCCGGACGCGTGCTCGAAAATCAGGGCATACTCGTCGAAGGCGAACGCATCAGGGCAGTCGGCCCGTTCTCTGAGATTCAGGGCCGCGCTCCCGCGTCTGCCCGCATGATAGATTTATCGAGCGCGACGGTGCTGCCCGGCCTCGCAGATTGCCACACGCACATACTCTTGCAGGGCGATGTGACGGCTGCCGATTACGACGAGCAACTGCTGAAAGAATCCATCCCATACAGAACGATTCGCGCGACGGTCGCCGTGCGAACGGCTTTGATGAACGGCTTCACTGCGCTGCGCGATCTGGAAACGGAAGGCGCGATGTACGCAGACGTTGACGTGAAGCAGGCGATTAACAGGGGCGTTGTTCCGGGTCCACGAATGTTTGTCTCGACGCGCGCGTTTTCTGCGACAGGAATGTATCCTCTGCTCGGCTACAGTTGGGAATTGCGTATGCCTGAAGGCGTTCAGATTGTTGACGGTGTGGACCAGATACGCAAAGCTGTGCGCGAGCAGGTCAAGTACGGCGCAGACTGGATCAAGTTTTATGCCGACCGCCGCTACTACATGAAAAACGGCGCGCTTCATTCGTGGATCAATTTCACGGATGAAGAGATGCAGGCAATGGTCGCGGAGTCGCACAGGCTCGGTCGCCGCGTCGCCGCGCACGCGATGGGACGCGAAGGCATAGACGCTGCGCTGCGCGCAGGTGTTGATTCGATTGAGCACGGCTACGGGCTTGATGAAGAGTTGATGAATAGGATGGTTAAGCAGGGCGTTTACTGGTGCCCGACAATCTACGTTGGCGTGTATGTCGCGGAAGGGCGCGCGGCAACGGGTGCGCCAATCTGGATTACGATGCGCGATCTGGAAGCGAAAGCTTTTGGTCCTGCCGTTCGTAAAGGCGTGAAGGTTGTTTTCGGCACGGACGTGGGCGGATTTCCCTGGACTGAAAATGCTGCGAAAGAGTTTGGCTACATGGTGCGTTACGGGATGACGCCGATGCAGGCGATACAGTCCGCGACCGTTGTAGCCGCGCAGCTTTTGGAGAGAACGGACGACATGGGCGCGATTGAGGCTGGCAAGTTTGCGGACATCGTGGCCGTCTCAGGCGACCCCTTGCGCGATGTGACGGAGCTTGAGCGTGTGCGCTTCGTGATGAAGGGCGGCGAAGACTATCGCAACGAGATAGGGCATTAGTGTGCGCGAGACACAGGCGACAAAGTTTAAGCGAAGGCGCGCAGCGCGGCCACTCGATAGCTCTCAATCGCGCTTCTATCTTCATACATTGATGCGAGGAGACAGCAGAAGATGATAAGCATGAAGAGTATCGTCGCTGTTCTATTCCTGATGTTGTTGATGTCAGGCAGTTCGTCAGCACAGACGTATGAAAAGTTTGATGGTTTTGGCGACGTTAATTGTGAAGATGAAATGGCACATCTCGATAACTTTGCCGTACAGTTGCAGCATGAGCCTCAGATGATAGGCTACATCATGGTTTATGGCGGGCAGAGGCGTAAGCACGGCGACCCGAAGGCGCGTGCTTCTCGCATGAAGGATTATCTGACCAGAAATCGTGGCGTAGATGCAAAGCGCGTCGTCACGATCATTGGCGGATACCGTGAGCAAGTTGAGGTAGAGTTGTTGATCTGGCCCGCTGGTGTTGGCCTGCCGCAGGCTTCTCCCACAGTTCAGAAGAAAAATGTGAAATATATTTCGGGTAGAATCAGCAGAGACCAGTATCATCATTGCGGCGGGATGTACTGACTTTTCAGGGAACAAGCATGGAAGAGTTTTTCTCTTCAAGAGGGAGGGGACAAATTAAATGACGCTCGTAGATTTAATTGTGCTGCTGATTGTGGCGGGTGTGTGCGGGTCTCTGGGGCAGGCCATTAGCGGCTACTCGCGCGGCGGCTGTCTGGTTTCCATTGCGCTCGGATTCATCGGCGCGATCATAGGGGTGTGGGTCGCCAGACACTTAGGATTGCCGGAGCTTTTCGCGGTTGATATAGGTGGAACGCATTTCCCGATTATCTGGTCCATTATCGGCTCCGCGCTCTTCGTCGCGGTGATTAGCCTTATCTCGCGCAGCCGTGCTTGAAACAAGAGGGTTCACGCAAAGGCGCAAAGAAAAGAAAAACATAAGCTCGCAAAGA
>JBAWGU010000465.1:0-1800 GCA_049593215.1 Pyrinomonadaceae bacterium | reverse complement strand
AATCACAAACAACGGGCAACTGACTACGGACTACGGACAGCTTTTTAATCATGGCAAACCCGCAGCCAGCATTTCCCTCTTCCGCTTCCGAATACGGCGCACGCGCTCTCCGTTGGAACTTTCGACGCGCGCTTTCGCCGACGGGTAATCGCGGCGACGCTCTCTTTCGCGGCGCGCTCTTTTTTGCTGCGCTCGTGCTGCTCTTGATTGTCTGTAGCATGATGACGGCGATGGCTTCCAACTCCCTGCTCTCTTTGCGAAAATTCGGCTGGGGCTTCCTCGCAGGCCGCGCGTGGAATCCTGTCGTCGGCGAGTTCGGTGCGCTGCCCTTTATCTACGGCACCATCGTCTCATCCATCCTTGCGCTGCTCATCGCCGTGCCGCTCTCTCTAGGCGTCGCAATCTTCTTAGTCGAACAAGCTCCGCGCCGTCTTGCGCGTCCCATCGCATTCTTAGTCGAGTTGCTCGCGGCGATTCCCTCCGTAGTTTACGGGCTGTGGGGCATCTTCGTGCTCGCTCCTTTCCTGAGAGTTCACGTCGAGCCATACCTTGCGAAATATTTGGGATGGCTGCCGCTCTTTCAAGGACCAATCACAGGCATCGGTCTTTTCACCGCCGGAATCATTCTCGCCATCATGATTACGCCGATTATCTCTGCGGTCGTGCGAGACGTGCTGGCTGCTGTCCCAACTTCACAACGCGAAGCCGCGCTCGCGCTCGGCGCAACGAAGTGGGAGACGACGCGCGTGGTGCTGGCAAACGCCGCGTCTGGAATAGCGGGCGCGATCATTCTCGGTCTGGGGCGAGCTATCGGCGAGACGATGGCCGTCACAATGGTCATCGGCAACCGCCCGCAAATCTCCGCCTCACTCTTTGAACCTTCGTACACGATTGCCTCCGTCATCGCCAACGAGTTTACGGAAGCGACGGACAATCTCTATTTGAGTGCGCTCGTAGAGATTGGATTGATTCTCTTTCTCGTGACATTCGTCGTCAACGGCGCGGCCAAGCTTCTGGTATGGAGCGTGACGCGCGGGACCAGTGGGACTGCGAGGGCCGCATGATGAAGAGTCGCGCGTCCGCAAAAAGTTTTCGTCGCATGACGAACGCGTTGATGACCACGCTCACTTCGCTGTGCGCGCTCTTTGCTGTCTCAATCTTAGTAATCATTCTCGGCTACATCGCATGGCGCGGCGTCTCTTCGCTCAATCTTCATTTTCTCTTTGAGACGCCGAAGCCCGTCGGCGAAGGCGGCGGCATCGGCAACGCCATCATAGGGACGCTGATGCTGCTCCTGATTTCATCCGTCATCGGGATGCCCTTCGGGATTGCGACAGGGATTTATCTTGCGGAGTTTGGCGAGGGACGTTTCGCCAGCCTCGTTCGTTTCGTCGCGGACACACTGACGGGCGTGCCTTCGATCATCGTCGGCGTCTTTGTCTATACGTGGATTGTGCTTCATCAAAAACATTTCTCGATGCTCGCGGGCGGCGTCTCGCTCGCGCTGATTATGATTCCGATTGTCGCGCGCACAACGGAAGAGATGATCCGGCTCGTGCCGACATCACTGAGAGAAGGCGCGCTCGCGCTCGGTGCGCCGCAGTGGAGAGTGACGCTGGGAGTGGTGCTGCCAGCCGCCGCTTCAGGGATTGCGACGGGCGCGATGCTGGCGATTGCGCGCGTCTCCGGCGAGACCGCGCCGCTACTCTTTACAGCCTTCGGCAGCCGCTTCTTCAATTTTTATCTGGACAAGCCGACGGCCTCTTTGACCGTGCAGATTTACAACTATGCCATCTCGCC